>DASXLG010000065.1 GCA_036496425.1 Terriglobia bacterium
ACAATCTCCGCGAAATCCTGAACCTTCATCGGGTCCGGCTCTTCGTGAACTCGGTACAGACTGGGAATATCGTTTTCTTCGAGGTGCCGCGCGACGACCTCGTTCGCCAGAATCATGAATTCTTCGACGATGCGATGCGAAAAGAACCGGACAGACTTGGTAATTCCGGAGACATCGCCCCGCTCGTCGTAGGTCAACACCGGTTCGGGCAGATCGAAATCGATCGTGCCCCGCTGCTGCCGGCGCTTCTGAACGATCGCGGCGAGGCGGGCAATCGCGCGGATGTGAGGCACAACGTGCGCAAAGCGCTGCTCGAGCATGGCATTGCCGTCGAGGATCTCCTGAACGTCTTCGTACGTCAGCCGTTCCTTCGAATGAATGACACTTTTATGGAAGGAATAATCCTGCACCTCTCCCGTACGCGACAGATGCATCATGACGCTCATCGCGAGCCTGTCGACTTTCGGATTCAGCGAGCAGAGATGATTGGAAACTTTTTCGGGCAGCATCGGGATGACGCGGTCCGGGAAGTAGACAGACGTTCCGCGGACGCGGCCCTCGATATCCATGGCGGAATCGGCCGCGACGAAATGCGAGACATCCGCAATGTGCACGCCGAGCTGGAATGTGCCGTTCGGAAGCACTTCCAGGTCGATGGCATCGTCGAAGTCGCGGGCTGTTTTCGGATCGATCGTGATGGTGTTGCGTTTGCGGAAATCATCGCGGCCGGTAAAGTCCTTTTCGGTCAATGCGTCCGGCAGTGCGGCGGCCTCCTGTTCGACCTCCGTCGGAAACGCCGCAGGCAAACCGAATTTCTTGATGATGACGTTGGTTTCGACGTTCGGATCGTCGATAAAGCCGATAACGGAAACGATCTTGCCGGCCGGCCACCGGGTTTCGCTGGGAAAGCGCGAGAGTTCAACCTCGACGATCTTGTCCTTGTGCTCGGCGGCATCGCCGGTGATGAGGATTTTTTCAGGCAGCTTTTCATCGGCCGGCGCGACGAAGAAGACCTGTCCGTCGAATCGCAGCTGACCGACGATCGTATCCCGCGCCCGCTTTTCCACGCTGGCGATGCGGCCCTCCGCCCGGCCGCCCGCTTTTCGAAAAGTGATTTCGGCCTTCACCTTGTCGCCGTTCATGGCGGAATTGAGAAGAGCCGCGGGTATAAAGATGTCGCTCTCGACGCCCTGAATCTTTTCCTTGGGAATCACGAAGCCGTAACCGTCGCGGTGAACCACAATCGTGCCGTCAATGAGGTTGCGGGCCGCCGCCTCGTACCGGTTCCCTCGATGTTTTGCGAGCTTCCCCTCTTTGACGAGCTGATCGAGAATGTCTTTGATCTGCTTGCGCGCCGCCGGAGTCGCGTCGAAGTCTTCCAGTATCCGCTGGAGGTTCATCCCGCGGTCCGCCGACTTCTGGATATATTTGACGAGGTCCTCTTTACTGAGGTCCGGCTCCGACCGCCGCCGCGCTCCGCGCCCGCGGGAGTTCTTCGCCCTCATGACTCCAGTCTATTGACTTCACCAATCGAAGAACATAGATTTGATTGTCTTTGGCCGAAATGGCGGAATTGGCAGACGCACTAGATTCAGGTTCTAGCGCTCGCAAGGGCGTGGGGGTTCGAGTCCCCCTTTCGGCATAGCAACTCATCATCACCTGCCTCATAGGCGCTGTCCGTTTGGCCATGCGTTCCTTCCAGAAGCAAATCGCTTCATTATTAATTCGGGGCCAGGTTAGGTTCGGCAGCTCGATACCCCCGGTGGTCAGGCTTGATTTCTGTGGGGAAGGCCTTACATCGGGAATGTCAGGCTTGATTTCTGTGGGGAAGGCTTTACATCGGGAATGTCAGGCTTGATTTCTGTGGGGAAGGCTTTACATCGGGAATGTCAGGCTTGATTTCTGCGGGGAAGGCCTTACATCGGGAATGTCAGACTTGATTTCTGCGGGGAAGGCTTTACATCGGGAATGTCAGGCTTGATTTCTGCGGGGAAGGCCTTACACCGGAAATGTCAGGCTTGATTTTTGTAGGGAAGGCCTTACACCAGGAATGTAAGGCCCGATTTCTGTGGGGAAGGCTTTACACCCGGAATGCAAGGCTTGGCATATAAAGTGGGGATTCCGGCCCAAAAAGGCGCCACACTTCCGGCCATCCTTCGGAAACTGACGCCGCGCATTTCCCCCTTTAATTTCCTTGCATATTCCCATCAAATACCGTAAGTAAGTACTTACTACGGAGGTAAGTGAGTACTTACTTATGAAACACGACCGGCGACAGGAGATCCTAACCGCGGCCATGGAGCTCTTCGCCAAAAAAGGCTTCCGCGGAACGACCACCCGCGACCTGGCAACTCATGCGGACGTCAACGAAGCCATCATTTTCCGCCATTTTAATAATAAGGAAGAGCTCTACACGGCCATCCTCGAGCACAAGGCGGCCGAAGCGCAGGACCACCACATGGAAGAGCTCGAGCGGCTGGCGAACGAAGGCACCGACGAAGAGTTCTTCACGACGCTGGGCCGCATGTTCCTGGAGCGCCATGAAAAGGACACCACTTTCCTGCGTCTCCTTCTGTTCAGCGCACTCGAAGGTCATCAGCTCTCCGAGATGTTCGTCGCCAGCATGAGCGCGCGCAGGCCGTCCTTCAACCACATCCAGAAGCGAATCGACGAAGGCGTCTTCCGTTCCATGAATCCGAACCTCGCGGCGCGCGCTTTCTTCGGAATGTTCGCAAGCTTCGTCCTCTGGCAGGAAATCTTCGGTTTCAAGAAAACCCAGCCGTACGACAGTGACGAAGTCGTCCGCACATTCGTATCTATTTTTCTCAAAGGCATGACGAAAGACGGCATATGACACAACTACTCAGCAAGAAAAACGGAATGGTTGCGGTAGCGATCCTGTTGATCGCCGCAGCCGTCCTGTTTGCGGCGCGAAGACAGAAAACATCATCCAATGAATACTTCACGGCGGCGGCCGACAGCGGTCCTCTGCGCAACGTCGTGAACGCGACGGGCGTGGTCCAGACCGTCGTCACCGTCCAGGTCGGCAGCCAGGTCTCGGGGCAGGTCGACGAGCTCTATGCCGACTACAACTCGGTTGTGAAACACGGCCAGCTTCTCGCACGCCTCGATCCCAGGAACTATCAGGCGCAGCTTGAAAACTCTCAGGCGGCGGTGGCGTCCGCTCAGGCGCACGTTCAGAGCTCCGAAGCGGACGTCAAAACCCAGGCCGCCAACGTTGCCAGCTCGAAGGCCAACCTCGAAGCGGCTCGCGTCACCCGCGACAACAACCTCGTGGTCTACAAGCGGAACTCGGACCTTAAGAAAGAAGGCGTGGTTTCCCAGAACGACTTCGACACGGCCAAAGCCAACGCCGACTCTTCGGTTGCGAAATACGACCAGGCCGCGGCCTCCGTCGAACAGGCCGACGCCCAGGCCCGCGTTTCCTCAGCAGGACTCTCGCAGGCGAAGGCGCAGCTCCAGCAGGCCCAGGCCGACCTCAACCGCGCGCAGCTCAACCTCGACTACTGCAATATCTACTCGCCGGTGGATGGCGTCGTGATTTCCCGCAACGTCGACGTCGGCCAGACCATCGCCGCCAGCCTTCAGGCGCCGACGCTCTTCACGATCGCGAACAACCTCATGCAGATGCAGGTCAATGCCAACGTGGACGAAGCCGACATCGGGAACATTTCCGATCAGGCCGACGTAAAGTTCAATGTCGATGCGTATCCGAATGACTATTTCCAAGGCCGGATCTCCGAAATCCGCTTGAATCCGACGACCGTGCAGAATGTCGTAACCTATAGCGTCATCATCAGCATCGATAACCCGGACCTCAAACTGAAGCCGGGCATGACGGCGAACATCGTCATCACGGTCGATGAGCGCGCGAAAGTCCTGAAAGTCTCGAACGCGGCGCTCCGCTATACGCCTCCGGATATGCAGCGCGAATCTCTGAGCGATCAGCAGACCGTGAGTACCACCGGCACCGCTAAAACCGAAGCCGCCACCTCAAAAGTCCAGGAAGGGGTTGAACCGGCGGCCGCGCCGCTTGCTCCCGGCCAGAAATGGAATCCCGCGGAAAAGATCAAGCTGGTACCGCCGAAGCGGATCGTTCAGCGGCCCGGGATCGTCTACGTCCTGAATGCGCAGCAGCAGAAACCCGAAGCGCGCAAGGTCATGCTGGGAATCACCGACGGAAGCTCGACCGAGATCGTCTCCGGAGACCTGAGACAGGGCGATGCGGTCATTATCGGCGACAGCACCAAGGCCGCGGGCGTGCCGCCGCCGAATGGAGCGCCGCAATTTGGAGGCGGCGGTAACCGTGGCAACTAAGGACGGGGGAGGAAATGGGGCCGCACCCCGAATTCTTGAATTGCAGAATTCGGGGTGCGACCCCATTTCCTCCCCCGCCGTCATCCGGCTGGAGCGCATTCACAAGGTCTATCACATGGGAGACATCGAAGTTCACGCGCTTCGCAATGTCTCCCTGGAGATCGGACGCGGCGAATTCGTTGCGATCATGGGGCCCTCGGGATCCGGAAAATCCACGATGATGAACATCATCGGCTGCCTGGACCATCCCACGAAAGGAAGCTATTTCCTCGAGAACCAGGACGTTTCGAAGCACGACAAAGCCGGCCTTGCAGATATCCGGAACAAGCACATCGGGTTCGTGTTTCAAAGTTTCAATCTGGTGCCGCGCACTTCGGCTTTGGAGAACGTCGAATTACCGATGCTCTACGCCGGTGTCCACACCGCCGAGCGGCTCCGGCGCGCACGTGAAGCGCTGGCGGAGGTCGGGCTCTCGGATCGCGAGAAGAGCATGCCGAATCAACTCTCGGGCGGACAGCAGCAGCGCGTCGCATTGGCGCGGGCGCTGGTGAACAATCCGGCCTTGATCCTGGCCGACGAGCCGACCGGAGCGCTCGACACCCGGACTTCCGTCGAAGTGATGGAAATCTTCCAGCGCCTCAACAAAGCGCGCAATCTGACCGTGATTCTGGTGACTCACGAGCCCGATATCGCTCAATACGCGAATCGCATCATTCAATTCCGCGACGGCCGCATCCGCCGCGACTTCGCGGTCGAGAACCGGAAGGACGCAGCCGAGGTGTTGGAGCAACTGCCGGTGGAAACCGAAGAGGACGACGATGAATTTATTGGCAATCGTTAAAGTCGCGGTCCGGGCCCTGAACCGGAACAAGATGCGCACGGCCTTGACGATGCTCGGCATCATCATCGGCGTCGGCGCGGTCATTGCGCTGGTTTCGATCGGACAGGGCGCGCAGAAGATGGTCCAGGATCAGATCAGCGGCATGGGCTCGAACATGATGATCATCATGCCGGGCAACATCACGCAGGGAGGCGTGAGCCTCGGCGCCGGCGCTGCGAACAGCCTGACCGAGGAAGACATGCAGGCCATGGTCCGCGAAGTTCCGACCATCGCGGCCGCATCGGAAATCGTCAGCGCTTCCGGCCAGTTCGTTTACGGAAACCAGAACTGGTACGTCCGGATTCAGGGCTCCAACGAAAAGTTCCCGATCATCCGGAACTGGAAGATTGCGCGGGGCGACTTCTTCACGGACGTCGATATCCGAACGGCCGAGCGCGTCGTCGTTCTGGGCAAAACGGTTGCGGATAAACTTTTTCCCGGCGCCGATCCGATCGGACAGATCGTTCGGGTCCGCAATCTGCCGTTCCGCGTCGTCGGTGTTCTCGATGCAAAAGGACAATCGATGGTCGGGCAG
>DASXLG010000066.1 GCA_036496425.1 Terriglobia bacterium
TGGCGCCTTCGATCTTCACTTCGGATTGGCCGGCCGTCATCGGCCTCAGTGGAGTTGGAATCTTTACGGTAACGGTGCTCATTTCGAATCTCCCTCGGTAAGAAGCGGCTCTTCGTAAAATTTCTTATCGCTTTCGTTCAGAACCCAGCTCTGGGCGCTGGCTACTTTTCCGTTCCGAACCGACACAATCAGGTAAGACCACGCATAGGCCATGATTTCCACGGCGCGGTCGGTGTCCGTCTGCGATGCGCGCGACGGATGATCCGGATGCGAATGATAAATACCGATGATCTCCCAGGAACTTTTCTCAAATTCGCGTTCGGCACGCATAAAATCGAGCGGGTCCATATCATACCGGTCGGCCGCACGCTCTTTGTTGTTGTTCCTGCATTGCCGAAAGGTGTGGACCGTGTGGTTTTTCTCCGCGTCGGCTGTGCCGATCATCAGACCGCAGCATTCGTTCGGATACGATTTCTCCGCATGATCGTAGATCTCACGCAACACAGGAGCCGGTATTTTGATCATAGCTCTTTCGCAACCTTCACAACGCCGCCTGCAAAACGAATCATGGTTTCGGCAAATTCTCCGTTGGGCACCGTCGCGCCGTGGGGTGCGAACGTCACCCATAAGATCCGCTTGCACTCTTCGGTTACGCGAGTCCGCATCGAATCCGATATCGGACTGCCGAACGGGCCCTGCCGATCCACTAGCAATGGAAAATGCGCCAGGTTGAGCTTGTCGCGGCCGATACCTTCGTAGCTTTCGCCTTCCCGGCCAATCCGCCATGAAACCGGCGGCTCGATCTTATCGGCGTCATAGAGGCCGATCGGCCACAACAACTTCAAAGAGAAGTAATTTACCAGATCCACGACCGAATTGATGAAATAGAGTCCTTTTCCTTTGACGGCCCGGCGCAGGAGCGACTCGGAAGACGGCCGGTATCGCGTGGGATCCAGGCCCGCGCGATGAAAAATCCCGCGGATGAGCCGCACCGCCGGAATCTCGCCAAGCGGCTGATCCTGGTGCTTGCGCGCGCACTCGCCGGCAAGGCCGTTCAACATCGCCTTCAGTTCCCCGGGAGATTCTTGAACCCGCAATCCATCGATCTGAAGGAGGCCCACACGGGCCGCCCCGTCGAATTCTTTTGCGATCTCGATCGTCTCGATCATGAAGAAGGAATTATATGGCAGGATGGCGAGGCGGCTTCGCTGCACAAAAACGCGATTTCAACACGATGTGTAAGCGACCCCCTGCCCGCGCTTCGCGCTGGCTGTCCCCCTTTTCAAGGGGGACAGTAAACTCTCCCCCTGATACAGGGGGAGAGAGCCGGCCGCGAAGCGGCTGGCAGGGGGTCGCTCACCAGGACTGTCTTCTACGCGGATCTCCGCTTGTTCGGATCCTTTTCGGTCTGCTGATTAGGCTGATTGGGTTGTTTGGGTTGTTGCGGTTTCTGGCCTTGAGGTTGTCCCTGCTGCTGCCCGGTCGGTTGATGCATGGGATCGGGGTTCTGCTCGCGCTTTTGATCTTTCGTCATATCGTTCCCAGGCTTCTTCCACTGATCCTGTTTTTTCTCGTCCGGATTCGGATTTGGATTCGGATTAGACATGCTTAGCTCCTTATTGGGTAAAGTCAAGGGAACCTCTGCAGATGAGAAGCCACACCCTCAACCCCTGTGCCCGCCGTATGATGCATCGAAGCGTGGAGTCCTGCCGGACACCGCCGTGGAATGTGCCGGGCACCCGGAGACTCCTGGTGGACTCGCTCGTAGGATGCAGACCTACGGGAAATCGCCGGATCTGAGGACAAACGAGATCCACCTGCACGAATGTGACCGCTTCTGGCCGGGGGCAGGCGGTACACTGGGCAGGTGATTGAGGATTTCTTCGGGCCCGGCGGAATACTGGAACAGAAACTTGACGATTACGAGCATCGGCCATCGCAAATTCGAATGGCCGGAGCGGTGCATCAGGCGCTCGAACAGCAGAACCACGTCATCATCGAAGCCGGAACCGGCACCGGAAAAACACTGGCCTATCTTCTGCCGGCCCTGCTCTACGGGAAACGCATTCTGGTCTCGACCGGGACCAAGACGCTGCAGGACCAGATCTTCTATAAAGACATTCCACTCCTGGAAAGTGTCGTCGGACGGCCGATTCGAGCCGCGTACCTGAAAGGAAGAAACAACTACCTCTGCCGGCTCAAGCTGGAGACGCTGCACAGCGAGGGCTTGTTTTCGCCGCGCGAGCTCCGCTCATTTCAATCGATCCTGGATTGGGCGAAGGAAACGGAGACGGGCGACCGCGCAGAACTCGGTTCCGTGGGCGACGATTCCGAACTATGGTCGCGCATGGACGCGCGGCGGGACCGCTGTCTCGGCTCGAAGTGCAAAGACTACGAGCGCTGTTTCCTGACGCTGGTCCGGCAGAAGGCGATGGAAGCCGATATCGTCATCGTGAATCACCACCTGTTCTTTGCCGATCTTGCGATCCGGAAATCGGACGTTGCCGCCATCCTGCCGGACTACAGCGCTGTGATTTTCGACGAGGCTCACGATCTTGAAGACATCGCGACCGACTACTTCGGATTTCACATCAGCAACTATCGGCTTTCCGAATTCATTCACGATGCGCGAAAGTTGGAGGTCGACGTCGATCCGGCCGCGCGCGCCTCGGAGCGGTTTTTCAACGGATTTGCGCTGCTGCGCGACGGCCGCCATCCGATACCGGAACTCGAAGGCATCGATGCGCTGATCGGAGCACTGCAGGACGCGCGCAAAGGCATCAAGCAAAAGAAGGATTTCTCCGGCGAATACGAAGCGCTCGCCAGACGCTCGGGCGAGATCCAGTCGGAGCTTGAAATATTCCGCAACGGAAATCTCGAAAATTACGTCTCCTGGATTGAACGCCGCGAGCGCGGGATTTTCCTGGAAGCCTGTCCGATCGATGTCTCGGGCATGCTCTCGGAACGCCTGTTCACGCGCGTGCCAACCTGCGTGCTGACCTCCGCGACACTGACTGTCGCGGATTCGTTCGATTACATCCGCACGCGAATCGGCTTCCATGAAGGCCGCGAACTCTCGCTGGCGACCGAGTTCAACGTTCGAAAACAGGCGCTCCTCTACATACCCAACCGGATGCCGGACTACAGGCATCCGGACTACCTCGAACGTGCCGCCGAAGAGATCAGGCTGGTATTGCGGGCCTCGCAGGGCCGCGCGTTTGTCCTGTTCACCAGTTATAAACAGATGCAGGCGTTATTCGAGATTGTCGCCGATGGTCTTCCATACCCCTGCCTGGTGCAGGGCAAAGGCGGCGGCAAAAGCCGCCTGCTCGAGGAATTCAAGATGACCGCGAATGCCGTGCTTTTCGCCACAGCAAGCTTCTGGCAGGGCGTGGACGTCAAAGGCGAAGCGCTCAGCGCCGTCATCATCGATAAGCTTCCCTTCCAGGTTCCGTCGGATCCCCTGGTCGCGGCACGGACTGCCCAGATTCAGAGCACCGGAGGAAATGCGTTCTCTGAATATCAGGTGCCGAATGCGATCCTGCGCCTGAAGCAGGGCTTCGGACGCCTGATCCGGTCGGCGAACGATCGCGGAATCCTCGCGGTCCTGGATAACCGATTGAGCACGAAGTCATACGGCAGGCTCTTCATGCAGAGTCTGCCGGATTATGAAGTGACGGATAAGATTCAGGACCTCGTCGAATTCATGCAATAGGAAGGTTAGTGGTCATGGTCCCATAAAAGCAAACCAACGAAATCGGCATGGCCGTTCCGTTGCTTCAAACCTGCGTCATCGAAGGGCAAGGACATCAACCACAGCAGGCTTCGCCCCAAACGTGTACTGGCTGTCAACCGCGGGCACTGGAGCATCGAACGCGTTCACTGCAACATCGACAGGAATGACGATGAGGACCGTAGCCAAATCCGAACCGGCTTCGGCCCCGAAAACATCACCCGCTTGCGGCGCTTTGCCGTCGGCATCCTCAAGTCCCTTCAGAAACCCGCTCAATCCATCGCCGAAATGATGCGCAAACTTGCCTTCAATACCCGTCTCGTCTTCGGTTACTTGCGCATGACTGACAATCCTGCCTAATCCGCAGGGCTTCTGAAAGAAATGTGAATATCCAGAAGATTCTTGTTCCTGTTGCCGTTCAAGAGCCTCGTCCCAGGTTGTTTGCCAACCGGTGCCGTCTCAATAACCGTTGGCCTCTGAGTCATCATAGCGCAGTCGTCCTGGTGTTTGCGTTGCGGTGCCAGGCGATGTTCTAATGCAGGTCTGCTTTATGGACCTGAGCTTTGAAACAAGCGCGTTGCTGCTCTTGATCTCGGCGGTAGTGGCGATGATGACCCGAAGGTTCCGCCTTCCGTACAGCGTCGGCCTGGTCACGGCCGGAATCGTCATCGCATTGCTACCATTCGCGCCGGAGTTCCGCCTCACGAAGGAACTTTTGTTTACCGGGCTCCTTCCACCTCTCATTTTCGATGGCGCGTTTTATCTTGACTGGAAGCACTTGCGCAAGGATCTCCCGGTAGTGCTAGTCTTGGCAACTCTAGGCGTGCTACTCTCGGCGGCAGTCACCGCCGCTGGAATGCATTACCTCGCGAACTGGCAGTGGTTGAATTCACTTGTATTCGGAGTGCTGATTGCAGCTACCGATCCCGTTTCCGTCATCTCGACATTCAAGGAAGCCAAGGCACACGGACGCTTGCTCCTTTTGATAGAAAGCGAAAGCCTCTTCAATGACGGTACGGCAGCGGTTCTCTTTGCAATTTGCCTGGAACTCGCATCGGGCCGCAGCCTAACCCCGATGGAGATGACCGCGAAGTTTCTCATCACCTTTTTGGGCAGTCTTCTATGTGGCGCGATCGTCGCTGGGGCAACGCTCTTACTTGCGGGGAGGACGGACGACCATTTGGTAGAAATAGCGTTCACCACTGTTGCGGCCTATGGCTCTTTTCTCCTTGCCGAACACCTTCACCAGTCCGGTGTGCTCGCCACTTTGGTAGCGGGGCTGATTTTGGGCAATACGGGGCACCTTGGTGCAATCACGGATCGGGGCCGGGAAGCTGTCCAGGCGTTCTGGGAATACGCGGCGTTTGTAGCAAACTCGTTCGTGTTCCTGCTGATCGGCATGCGCGAGGCGCGTCAGAACTTCGCGGCAGGACTGCCCTCCATTTTTGTAGCTATCCTCATCGTCATCCTCGCACGCGCAATCGCGGTCTATCCGTGTTGTGCCATGTATTCTCGATCGAGATTTCGGGTCACTGTCAGACATCAACACGTTTTGTTCTGGGGCGGGTTGCGGGGCGCCCTCGCCCTTGCACTTGCTCTTGCGCTTCCCCCCGAGATGCCTCAGCGAGAAACCGTTGTCACAGTCAGTTTTGCCGTTGTCGCCTTCTCAGTCTTCGTTCAAGGTCTGACTTTGACGCCGCTACTTCGAAAATTCGGAGAGATCCCCGTGTCACGGTGATCGGCGTACGGCCTATCGCCGCCGTGGCGCGCGTGGTGGTGGCGGAACCACCACTGGAGTTCTGATACGCTCCATCAGATCGGCCAATTCACCTTGCTGGCAACCGTATCCACGGACAGATCGACAACAGGGCCCTTGCGGCGCTCGATCGATTGGCGCACTTCAGTCGCTTTGGAAGTTGGAATCGGTTGTGTCGAAATCAGTCGAATGGCGATGCTGGTCGGGTCAATCCGCGCTTGTTGCGCGACGATAGCGAAGATGTCCTCCAGGGGTGAACCATCGGCGCACAGGACCGTTGAGGATCATCCGAGCAAGCAAGTCGTTGGTACGCGATGCGTCCGCTTCGGCCCGCTCACCTCCGGAGCGTTCATGCCGACCAACAGGAAGACCATGAATGCACTTGCGCAATCGCTACCAGGTTGGTGAGAAAGAGGAGGGCCGCGCCTCCCATAATGATCAGATTCCGTCCGCTGCCGAGACTCCAATTAGGGTTATCGTAACGCCGCGGGGGTAAGGGAATCTTGGCAAAATGGGTGCGGTTGGTATAATCGGGAACGAGCAACGATTGTGGATGACGATGCCAGTCAAGCCGTTGACCAGTTTCTGCGAGACCACATCGATACCATCCCCCATTTGGAGGCACTCCTGTTGCTATGGACCAGTCGGCCAAAATCGTGGTCGGTAGAGGAAATGGCCAAAGGTCTGTATGTGGATCCCGAGAGTGCGAAGCGGATCTTGGAAGACTTGATCCGGCAGCACCTGGTCGTCATCACCGCTGGATTGCCGGCAGGCTACCGCTACGAACCGGATCCGGATCGTGATCGAATCGTCGGTTCAGTGGATTCTACCTACCGCCGAGAGCTGATTCGGGTGTCGAGACTGATCCATTCCAAACCATCGGCAGCGGTTCGGGCGTTTGCTCGGGCCTTCCGTCTGAAAAAGGATACCAAATAATATGAGTGCCTCAATCTATATTCTGGGCGCTCTCACCGGCTTGTGCTGTGCAGTCTTGCTACTTCGTGGCTACGCGCGAGCAAAGAAGAAGCTGCTGCTTTGGAGCGGACTGTGCTTCGCGGGCCTGACGGTTTCGAATGCCCTGGTTTTTGTGGATCTGGTGCTTTTCCCTGATGTGAACCTGTACCGTCTGAGACTCGGTACCGCCGCTGCCGCGATGATTCTTCTCCTGTACGGTCTGATTTGGGAGAGCGAGTGAAGACATGATTGACGGGTTTTTGCTAGGAGTGATCGCCACCGCGTCGGTTGCCGCTGGATTGTTTTTCCTGAAATTCTGGCGTACCACTCAGGATTCGTTCTTTCTCGCTTTTGCGGCGTCATTTATTGTTGAAGGCTTGAACCGATCCGCTGTGCTGCTAACGGACAGACCGAATGAAGCGACCCCATGGACGTATCTCGTCCGGCTTCTCTCGCTGCTTCTGATTCTCGGGGCAATTCTAAAGAAAAACTACGACAAGATGTGAGAAGCGCGGTTACCCACGTACATCGCTTCCACTTTGTAGTCTCCCATTGTGTTGAGCTTCGGTTCCGAAGCAAAAGAGTTTCTCTTAAACGAGGCAACCGATCCGAGATACGGTGCGCGCCACTTGAAACGCGCCATCGAACGGCATGTTGTCTTTCCGCTCTCCAGCCTGATATCAACCGGACAGATCGATGCGGGAGTAGACGTACCCGGGACCCTCAATCGCATGACCAATCGTTTGCGAATATTTTCGCTCTCCGACGTTTCGATTACGATGACGACATCGAACGCCCCATCGAGGCCGAGGACTGGGCTTGAGGTACGCCGGACCAGTCCACCCAGGCATGAGTGCGCGTTTCGGATTGCGGCAGGGTCAGGAAGGTCGGGCAAACAGTTTGTTTTCGAGAAAGTAATGAACGAGACCCGCGTCTTGTTTCTTCTCCATCGCCATCTCGATCCAGAACCAACTGAGCTCAACCTGGTCGCAGAAATGAACGGACAAGTCCAGATACAAGTCCGCGGACTTGTTTTCGCAGCCGATAAAATCAAGATAAATGGTATTCGCCGTCACAGTTCGATTACTCGCAACGGATACAGGATACATTGGTGCTGCCGGAAGCTGAAGAAACTTGTCGCGCAAACGGTCAGGTGCGGTGGTCCGCAAGAGACTGGCGCGCAATACTCTGGCCCCGCCGCGGCTCGATTCGCAGCGCAATTCTGGTCCACCAAGTGATAACCTCTGTAACCAGCTATGGACCAAACGAAGCGAATCTTTGTGGCTATCGATTTTAGCCCTTCTTCCGATGAAGCTTTACGCCAGGCGGCCGGGCGTGGTGCCGCTACACACGGCAAGCTGGCGGTTTGCCACATTGTGCCTAACGAGCTTCGAAGCAATCTCCTGTTCCCTCAGTTCTCCGAACGTGAAGCCGTGGCGGTGCCGGCCGAAGTCGAGAAGGCGGGCGAGGCCGTGTTGAAGCGTGTGGCTGAGGTGGTTGGCAATGCGGAGGCGGAGATCATAGCCGACCACGGTTCGCCATATGCCGAAATACTCAAACGGGCGGAGGCATGGAAAGCAGATCTCATCGTCATCGGAAGCCACGGAATGACCGGCGCGGATGGGATACTGCTCGGAAGCGTCACAGCCAAGGTAATCCGGTATGCCCACTCGCCCGTGCTTGTTGCCCGAAAGCCCAGTTCCCGGGGACACATCGTTGCCGGTACGGATTTTTCAGATCCGGCGCTGCCCGCGATTTCGGCGGCCGTGAATGAGGCGCGACGGACCAACGCGCAACTCACCGTAGTTCACAGTCTTGATCTCTATCGAACGACGCCCGCGGCTGGTGCAATGGAATTGGCTTCACTTGCAGTCAGCGAGGAAATCTGTCAGGACATGGAAAAGTATGCCCGGGAGCACATCGGCGAAATTCTCAACAAATTCGGTCTGCAAGATCACGCGCTTGTAACGCGCGGTCCGGCGGCTCTCGCTTTGGTAAGTGCTGCCTCGGATCTGAAGGCCGAATTGCTCGTGGTCGGAACAGTGGGACGAACCGGCTTGAACCGGTTATTGCTTGGCAGCGTGGCGGAGGCGGTTGCTTCGAATGCTCCCTGTTCGGTCCTGATCGTGCGCGCGCACGGGGCATAGTACCGGCTGAATCGACCTAAATCGTAGATCCCTCGCGAATGGCTGTGCTGGAGCCGGCTGGCGGCCCAGCAGTGACGTTCGTCAAATGCCATCCTTTTTGCTTCATCGGACCCGCTCACGCCGCGTCTTAGTCCATGTACAGAACGACCCGGATCAATTAAGATCGCACTGAGGGTCGTTCATGGCCTCTCCAGTGCAAGCAAACGCGCTATCCCAATGAATCCGGCAAACAAATCGAATGCCGCCGTGAAAGGCCGCCGTCTTCTCAGGCTGCTAAGCGCTTGCGGTTTTCTTATTCTGGCGTTAATGCCATACGCCGTTGCTCAAGATAAGAGTACCGGCACACCCTCGGCGCCGGTCGTTGTCGATGGAAAAGACTTGTTTGTCGTGCACGAGCGAATCTTTTCGTTCTCTCCGGAAGATCGCGCCAAGGCGGTATCCGAACGAATTCTTAGACTCTCCCAGCAGCCACCCTCAGAGGTGCTCCCGATCCAGGTTGCAGACTACGAAAATACGACTGAAATTACGGCTCGCGACTTCGTGATCATGACGGTGACGGACGCCGACGCTGCTTCACTTGGTCTCAGCAGGCAACAGGCAGCGAGTCAATACGCCCAAATTATCGAATCGACAATACGATCGCTACGCGCAAGATACAGCGCGCGTACCCTTCTGCTCGGCAGCCTCTATAGCGTTGCTATAACGATTCTGTTCATCGTCACGTTGAGGCTGATCTCGCTGCTATACCGGCGGTCGAAGGAATATGTTGAGACTCATGGGCGCGAGCGGATTCCGGAATTCCGGATTCAGAGAGTCCAACTGCTGAGTTCCGCTCAGATTACCGGAACCATCCTTACGGTGCTTTCCGGCACCCGGGCGGTCGGCGTGCTGATTCTCACTTATGTCTACATCTCCATCGTCTTCAGTTTCTTTCCTTGGACGAAAGGGTATGCGCGAGTCCTGCTTCAGTATGTAACGGATCCCCTCCGTTCGATCGCGTCGGCTTTGATCGCGCACGTGCCGGACTTCATCTTTGTCATTGTCATCATCCTCGTTGCCGGATACCTGATCAAACTCGTGAAGTTCGGCTTCAACGAAGTCAAAAAGGGCAACATTCAGGTCGACGGCTTTTATCCGGATTGGGCCGATCCGACTTACAAGATAGTCCGCTTCGTGATTATTGCCTTGTCCGCCGCGGTCATTCTGCCGTATCTGCCGGGTTATCGTTCACCGGCATTCCAGGGAGTCTCTATTTTTGTCGGAGTTCTCGTCTCATTGAGCTCGACGGCCGCAATTTCCAATGCCGTCGCAGGGCTGGCTTTGACATACACGCGCGGCTTTCAGGTTGGCGACCGCGTCAAGATCGGCGAGACGGTTGGCGACGTCCTGGACAAGACCCTGTTGGTGACGCGCGTTCGAACGATAAAAAATGTCGATATCTCTATTCCGAATTCGCTGGTTCTCGCGAATCACATGATCAATTTCAGCTCGTCGGCAAAGCGCGATGGACTGATTCTCCACACCAGCATCACTATCGGCTACGACGCGCCCTGGCGCCAGGTGCACGATCTTCTGATTCATGCAGCGCTGGCAACCGGGAACATTCTGCCCGAGCCGAGTCCGTTCGTGCTGCAGACCAGCCTTGATGATTCATATGTCTCGTATGAGATCAATGCGTATACAAACAAGCCCAGCCTGATGGCTCGAACCTACTCGGATCTTCACGAAAACATTCAGGACAAGTTCAATGAGGCCGGCGTGGAGATCATGTCACCTCATTACTCGTCGATCCGGGACGGCAACGACGTAACGGTTCCCGAAGAATACCGGCCTCCGGATTACTCACCTAAAGCTTTTCGCGTGCAGTCACCGCGACAACCACAGAACCAAGACCGCTCTTGAAGGGCCCCACTGAGGCAGAAACAAGTTCCGATTTTCCGGCGTCAATCGGTCTATCCTGAGAGATTGCAATATGGAATCGACGCTCCGGTTTATCGAACGACACTGGGAAGTGCTTCTGCCGCCGTTTACGGTGGTGGTTGTAACGATTCTCGTAGGCTGGGCCGTACGCAACGCCGTATTTCGGTCCGCCCGGACCTGGGCGGCCAGAAGTAAATCCAGGCTGAACGATATCGCTTTTGAAGCACTGCGTACTCCAGTCATGATCTGGATCGTCATGCTCGCCGTGCATCTCGGCGCGCAAACGTCGAGGCTGCCGCTTCGAGTTCAGGATGAAGTCGCGCGGATTCTCCTGATCCTGTTCATCACTTCCATGACGCTGGTTTTTTCGCGGCTCGCCGGCGTCTTGATCAGGCTCCACGCTGGAGGTGCTTCCTTCACCAGCCTCACGGAAAATCTCGCCAGGATCGTGGTCGTGCTCCTGGGCGCGATGGTCCTGCTGAACACCGTGGGCATTTCGGTTTTGCCGATTCTGACAGCTTTAGGCGTCGGCGGTATTGCCATTGCGCTTGCGCTTCAAGACACCTTATCCAATCTGTTTGGAGGTTTCTACCTATCGCTCGCGGGACAGGTGCGGATTGGAGACTACATCAAACTGGACTCCGGAGAAGAAGGCTTCATTGCCGATGTGAGCTGGCGCAGCACTTCTCTCCGCTCGCTGCAAAATAATGTGATTATCATTCCGAACGCCAAGCTCGCGAAAGCCACCGTCACGAATTACGATCTTCCTGAACGATCCATGTCGATTTCCATCGTGGTTTCAGTCGAGTACGGGAGCGATATAGACATGGTCGAGCGCGTTTTGCTCGAGGAAACGCGCACCGCCGCCGGAAAGGTACCCGGGTTATTAAACGAACCGCCTCCGGCTGTCCGATTTATCCCCGGCTTCGGACCTTCATCGCTGGATCTGACGCTGAGTTGCTCTGTGCAAACGTTCGCAGACCAATACCTGATCCAGCACGAACTACGGAAAAGAATACTAAAGAGGTTCCGGTTGGAACACATCGAGATGCCGTTCCCAACGCAAACCCTTTATATGCAAGCAACTCCGACACAGTATCCGGCGGATACACCCGAAAGTGAATGAACACGGACGAAACGATGAACTCCTCCTTATACCCGGACGTTGCGGTCAAGCAGCGCGCCGGATTAGCCGAATCGGCTCCAGTGGAATGTTCTTGCCGGCATTGAGAAGCCGGCCATGGCAAGGATGATACCGGCGCTGTATTCGAATTTGAGTTCCGAAATGCGTTTTCTAATTCCGAAAATCGGATTTGAACTCCGAGATCCGATTTCTAATTCCGAAAGCCGAATACATGACTCTCAGGCAAAATAAAACCCATGGCCCCTAAAAAATCACTGAAATCGGCGAATACGCGATTACGCTCTTCGGGTGTCATCCGTCTCCTTGTGAGTATGCAGGAACTTGAGGCCGTCCAGCTGAATCAAGCCAAAGCGCACACAAAGCTGGTCGAGGTTGTTGAAGGCCTCGGCGGGAAGGTTAACAACCTAACCATCCCCGTCGATCGACTGGTCGAACGGGATCTTGGCCGTTCCAGCGGCGAGATGTAGCTGCTGCAAGACGGGAACACACAAAATCTTTGCGCATCCCGTGCGTTTTGTGGTCTCTTCCAGGTAATGCTTCGAAAGCCGGCATTCTGGATTGTCTTCGCCGTCATCTCCGCGGCCGCAGCCGTCTTCACATTCAAATATTTCTCCACGGCGTTTCCGCTCGTCTCCATCGACCTTCAGATGAACCGGAAGGATGCGCTCGATGCGGCTCGCGCCCTGGCGCAAAAGAATGCGTGGCCGCCGCAGATGTTCAGTCAGGCAGCCGAGTTCAGTACCGACCAGGAAACACAGAATTTCATCGAACTTGAAGGGGGCGGAAAGCCCGAGCTCAGCCGGATTTTAAAACAGAAGATCTTTGCGCCTTATACCTGGGTGGTCCGGCACTTCAAGGAAGGCGACGCTCACGAAACCCAGATCCGGTTCACGCCTGAAGGCCAGCCTTACGACTTCAGCGTCAAGCTGCCGGACCAGGAGAAAGGCGCGAGCATTTCCGCCTCGGATGCGCGGAAGATCGCAGAAAACACCGCCAGGGCGGACTGGAACATCGACTTCAGCAAATACCAGCTCGCCGAGTCCTCTAAAGACGACAAGCCCGGCGGCCGCACGGACCACGCGTTCGTGTATGAGAGGCAGGATGAACGGCTTGGCGCGGGCCGCTATCGTTTGCGGCTGGTTGTCGGCGGCGACAGGCTGACCGGGCTTACGCAATACGTCCAGATCCCGGAAGCCTTCACGCGCCGGTACGAGCAAATGCGGGCGGCGAACGATGCGATCAACGCCGGATCGAGCATTGCGGTGTTCGGGCCTTACCTGCTCGGATTCTGCGGAATCGGTCTGTTCTGGATGATCCGGCGCCACTGGGTGTTATGGCGGCAGCCGATCGTCTGGGGTCTTTTCATTTCGCTGCTGATGGGATTGCAGGAATTGAATGCATGGCCCCTGTCGTGGATGAAGTACGACACTGCGACGTCTGCAGGCAGTTTTGAGCTCCGCCAGCTGATGAACGCCGTCGCCGTCTTCGGAGCATATGCGCTTCTATTGACGATCTCATTCATGGCGGCCGAGACATTGTCGCGCCGCGCCTTCCCACGTCACGTTCAGTTGTGGAAGGCATGGTCGAAGAGGGCCGCGCCTTCTCCCACTGTCCTGGGCGAGACGGTTACGGGATACCTGCTCGTGGCGCCTTTCTTTGCCTACGAGATCGTGCTGTATTTCTTCGCGCAGGGAAAACTAGGCTGGTGGACGCCCTCCGACTCGCTTGTGAATCCCGACATGTTCGCGAACTACGTCCCTTCTCTTTCCGCCATCTCGCAGGCGGCTCAGGCAGGATTCTGGGAAGAGTGTTTTTTCCGTGCCATCCCGCTTTCGATCGCCGCTCTGATCGGCAACAGGTTCGGAAAGCGCCGGGCGTTTATCGCAATAGCGATGATCGTTCAGGCTTTGGTGTTCGCTTCAGGACATGCGGGATACGCAAATGAGCCATCGTATGCGCGGGTTGTCGAATTGATCATCCCGTCGTTCGTGTTCGGCACGCTGTTCCTCCTCTTCGGGTTGTTGCCCGGAATCGTTCTCCATTTCGCATACGACACGACATGGATGGCGCTGCCGCTGTTCGTCGCATCAGGAACCCGGGCGCACGTCGAACAGGCGGTTGTTGTGGCTGCCGTTCTCGTTCCTTTATGGGTCGTTCTCGCAAACCGCGCACGAGCGGGAAAGTGGCTGGAAGTACCGGAAAATGTTTTTAACGGCGCCTGGCAACCGCGCGAAGTGCCGGCGGCAGCCCGGCCGGAGCCCATAGCGGAACCTGCCCGGACAGCGATCTCACCGGCCGTCTGGCGCGCCGCGCCGATCGCAGGGCTTGCCGGGCTTGTCATTTGGATACTCGCTTCGCCCTTCCACACGGACGCGACGACCATTCGGATTTCAAGGGTCGAGGCGATTCAGAAAGCGCGAGAGGCACTTTCTCAACGGGGAGTTCAGCTTCCGAATTCGTGGACCGTGTTGAGCGAGGTCGAGGCGCAGCCCGGCGAAATCAACCGCTTCGTCTGGCAGACCGCCGGCCCGGACCATTATAGAAAACTGCTCAGCGTATACGTCACTCCACCAACGTGGTTCATCCGCTTCGCTCGTTTCGAAGGCGATGTGGCGGAACGCGCGGAAGAATACCAGGTCTACGTCGATGGCAGCGGACACATCTTGCGCGTCGACCATAATCTGCCTGAAGCGCAGCCCGGAAAAAACCTGACGCAGAACGAAGCCCGCATGATCGCGCTGAACGCCCTCGGAGATCCGGCCTTCTTCACAGAAGTATCCGCGGATGCCGGGAAACGGCCGGCACGAACAGACTGGACGTTCGTGTTCAAAGACACGCGGGATTATGGATTGCCTCAGGGTGAGCCGCGCGTTTCGATCGAAGTCGACGGCGACCGGATCGTCGATACGGCACGTTATGTCTACGTTCCGGAAGAATGGTCGCGCCAGGAACGCTCCCGGCAAACGTTGCCGAATATCCTTGGAACTCTCTCCACTGTGATCCTTATTGCGATCCTCGCGACGGCTGCTGTCGTTGGAGTCGTTCAGTGGAGCCGCGGCCACAAATTCTCGCCGCGGACATTTTTTGCGGTCTTCGCGACGGTTGTCATCGTGGGCGCGGTGAATACTTTGAATAGCTGGCCGCTGGTTGCATCGCAGGCTGTAACAACACAACCTCTGGCACTACAGGTCGGCATCGCAATCGCCGGTTCGCTCGTCTTCAATCTTTTCAGCGGTCTGGGGCTCGGGCTCGCCGCCGGCCTGGTTGCGGCCAGGATAGGAACGTCACCGGAACTCGCCGCGCAAAATCGGCGAAGGCCTGTTTTGATCGGTATCTCGGTTGGGCTATGCATGGCCGGCGCCGGAGCCCTCGCGCGGCAGGCGGCTCCGGTATTGGTTCCTGCATGGGGAAATCTCGCGGCCGCGTCCATGGCCGTACCGTTGGCCGGAGCTTCACTCGCGCCGCTCACTTCGTTTTTCAGCCAGGCGCTCCTATTGCTTTCGCTCATCTACACGCTGAAGCAGTGGCCCCGCGCAAATTGGATTTGGATTGTGGCGGGCCTGGCGCTGGCCGGAGCTTCAGGTATTGAGACGATAGTGTCGTGGCTGATTCTTGGCGCTGTCACAGCGATAGTTTTATTGATCTTTTATGCGCTGGTATTCCGGCACGCTCCGGAGCTGCTGATCATCACTGTGGCAGCTCTGTCCATTCTCTCGACACTGCGTGATGGGTTCCAACGCGCATCTCCCGCCGGATTGCCGGGTTCGATCATCGCGGCCATCGTCATCGGAATCGTAAGCGGGGTGTGGTATTCGAGCTCCCGGAGGCAGCCGCCTGCCCCTTTGACATTTCAGAGCTAACCCTATTAAAATCCAGTCTCTTAAATGAGTCAAACGCCCAATAAGACCAGAGCCGTGGTTTTAATGAGCGGCGGGATGGACAGCTGTGTCACCGCCGCCATTGCCGCTCAAGAGTATGAAATCGCGGCTCTCCATGCCAGTTACTGCCAACGGACGGAAGCCCGTGAGCTCCTGTCGTTTCAGCATCTTGCGGATCATTTTGGGGCGTTTACGCGGCTTGCGGTGAGGCTCGATCACTTCCGGGCGATAGGCGGTTCCAGCTTGACCGATTCGAGTATGAACATCCGGAACGCGGACCTCGCCAGCGATGACATTCCGAACACATATGTGCCTTTTCGGAATGCGCATTTTTTGTCGATCGCCACGTCATGGGCCGAGGTCCTGGGGGCAAATAAAATTTTCATTGGAGCCGTCTGGGAAGACAGCTCCGGATATCCGGACTGCCGGCCCGAATACTACGAAGCTTTTAACCAGGCGATCCGGGCGGGCACCCGCCCCTCGAGCAATATCCTTATAGAAACGCCGCTCATCCATCTTTCCAAACGAGAAATCGTTCAGAAGGGCCTGGAACTGGGCGCGCCGTTTCATTTGACGTGGTCGTGTTACTGCGACTCAGACACTGCCTGCGGTGTCTGCGACAGTTGTGCTTTGCGGCTGAGAGCGTTTCAAGAATCAGGCATCGACGATCCGATTGGTTATGCAAACAGACCGGAGTACGCAAGAATTTGATTTTCTTTGTTTCAATTCCTGACGGAGGCATCTATGAAGTTGGTAACTAAAATCCTGCCTGTCCTCGTGACGGCATTGTTGCTCGCCAGTCCCGGCTTTGCACAGACGGGGAACCTGACGGGGAAAGTGGTCGATACCGATGGGAAACCCCTGAACGGCGTCACTATCTCGATCGATCGCCAGGGCATCTCTGGACATTTCGAAGTCAAGACGGATAAAAGCGGAAACTACGTACACGCCGGCCTGCCGACCGGCAATTACAAGGTCAGCGTCTTAAAGGACGGAAAGCCGCTGATGGCTCTCGACGGCCGTGTTCAGTTCGGCCAGGACAACAAGCTCGATTTCGACCTGAAGGATGCGGGCAAGGCAGCCGCGGCTGCGGCGAATTCGAATGCGAATATCGAAGAGCAGAGAAAGAAGATCGCCGAAGAAAAGGCCAAGAATGAGGCGACCAAGGCGGCATTCGAAAACGCCCGCACGGCAATGGCCGCCAAGAACTACGACGAAGCCATCCGCCTATTCAGTGAAGCGGCAAAGAACGATCCGACCCAGCACGTCATCTATGCAAATCTTGCCGACGCAGACGCGCAGGCGAAGAAATACGATGATGCGGCGGCGGCATACAACAAAGCCATCGAACTGAAACCCGATGAGGCCGGATATTACAACAACCTCGGTATCGTCCTCGCCAACCAGGGCAAGATCGACGACGCGACTCAGAAGCTTCAGAAAGCCGCAGAACTGAACCCCGCCGGCGCCGGCCAGGCGTATTACAACCTCGGGGCTGTCCTTACGAATAAAGGCAAGACCAAGGATGCCGGCGATGCTTTCAAGAAAGCGATCGAGCTGAATCCGAATATGGGTCCTGCTTACTATCAGCTCGGGATCTCCTATTTCGGCGCGCCCGACACGATTCCGCAGGCGATTCCGGTTCTTGAAAAATTCATCCAGATCCAGACCGCCCTGCCCGAAGCTCAGCAGACACCGCAGGTAAAGTCGGATATCGAGGCTGCCAAGCAGTTGATCGCTGCAGCCCAGGCGAGCGCGCCAACCGGTTATCAGAGCGAAAAAGGGAAGGCGGACGCCGCCAAAGCAAAGAAGAAGTAAACGCAGTAACCACAAGAGGCACAAGGAGCACATCGACGCTCTGAGCCTCTTGTGGTTTATCTCATGCTTACCTCACGCAATATCCATTTCGCTATCCTGGGCCTCATCATCGGGGCCGCGTCCGGATATATTCTTGCCTTCTATCAGGTTCAGGCCGGGATGCCGCGGACCGTGGCCGCCGCATCCCGGGCCGGATCAAACCTCCCACAAAACCATCCCGACGTGAGCAACGATCAGTTGCTCGCAATGTTCAAGGAAGCGCTATCGAAGAATCCCAACGACGTCACATTGATGACGCGGTATGCAAACTTCCTTTTCGATATGGGCCGGTTCAGCGAAGCGGTGGACTGGTTTCAAAAAGTGCTGATCCAGCAGCCTGCCAACCTGGATGTGAAGACGGACTTCGGCACAGCGCTCTGGAATGCAGGTCAAAAGGAAAAGGCCATGGTCACCTATCAGGAAATCCTGAAGGCCGATCCAAAACATATGGCCACCCTGCATAATCTGGTGATCGTGCACATGGAAGAGCGTGATTTCAACGCCGCCGAACAGACGCTGAAACGGATGGAAGAGATCGATCCGAAGTACGACGGACTCGATCCTCTCAAGAAACGGCTCGCCGAACTAAAGGGGCAATAGGGGGAAATGAGAGGGGGGTCGCACACCTGAATTCCTGAACTGCGGAATTCGGGTGTG
>DASXLG010000067.1 GCA_036496425.1 Terriglobia bacterium
CTGTTGGGGTTCTATCCAGAATGATCATGACTCTCTTCTATCGTTACAGGCCTGTACTCGCTCAGGCGGCACGGTCATTTACTTTCCTCGCGGCAGTGCGGCAGATGCCGCGAAGCATCCCTGCAAACACCAGCTTATGAAGCGGATACAGCGAGTGCCAATAAAGAAGACCAGAAAGGCCGAGAGGGTCGAAGATCGCCGTCTGTCGAATGATCGAGCCGGTTGCCGCGCGGCTTACCTCAAACTCCAGCCATGCGCGTCCAGGCAGGTTCATTTCGGAAGCCAGCTTCAGGAGGTGGTCCGGCTCGAATGCTTCCACGCGCCAGAAATCGACGTGATCCCCCGGCACCAGCGATTCCGGATTCCGGCGGCCTCGCCGTAGTCCGGGACCACCAAGAATCAGATCAACGAATCCCCGCAGCGTCCAGAGCCAGTCTGCATAATACCAGCCGGTTTTTCCACCGATCCGGCGAACTGGAGCAAAGACGGACGTGCGATCCAGAGCGACTTCCATCGTGCGGGAATCCACGATGCGAGTACCAAAGCGCCGCCCGCCCCAGATTCTAGTGTTGCTGGAAGACGACAGCGCGTTGGACCATCGGGTCACGGCGAACTCGTGATCTTCGTTTTCCAGCGCGCGGCTTATGGCTTCACGGATGCCGCGAGGGCGAATCTGAAAGACGTTGAGCGCCGATGTGTCTCTCACGACTGTGGGATTGCGAAGGCTGTCGATCAGCTTGCGCCCGACCCGGGCATATATCGGCGTTACCAAACCTAGCCACAGACTCGACAGACGCGGTGTCAGCACGGGAACGGACATGATGACGCGGCGAAGTCTCCGCTGGCTCGCATACTCTTTGATGATCTCCCCGTAGGAAACCACGTCGGCGCCGCCGATCTCAAATACTCGACTCTCCTTCACCGGCAACCCTGCTGCAGCAACGAGGTAGGCGATGATGTCTTCTATAGCAATTGGTTGCGTCGGCACCGAAACCCATCGCGGCGCAATCATAACCGGCAATCGTTCCGTCAGCGCACGTACCAATTCAAAGGAAAGGCTCCCGGACCCAATGACGATGGAAGCGCGGAATTCAACGACCGGAACCTTGTGATTGCGGAGGATCTTGCTGACCTCGTGCCTGCTCCTCAAGTGTGAAGACAGTTCCCGGCCTTCTTCACCAAGACCTCCGAGGTAAACGATCTTTCCGACTCCACACTCGGCGGCCGCGCGCCCGAAGTTCGCGGCAGCGATTCTGTCATCTTCTTCGAAATTGCCGGCCGAGCCCATCGAGTGAACAAGGTAATAGGCGACGTCGGTGCCTTTTAACGCCGCCGGCAGTGTCGCGTAACGAAGGGCATCGCCGCCCACAATTTCCGTTCTCGCTGCAACCCTTTTCGCCAGGTACTCGGGCTTGCGCGCCATGCACCTGACGCTGTAGTTCCCCTCTTCGAACGCCTTCAGCAGCCGTCCGCCCACATACCCCGTGGCTCCGGTTAGAAGGATTTTCATAGATGATTCAGTAGCATCAGCTCGTCAGGATGGGGATCCAGGTAAACCTGATCCGCGAAGTACGCGACTTCATATTTCCTGACGTAGTAGTGAAATCTAACGTCTGCCCCTCCGAAAATGCATCGGCCTGATGCCCTCCTGGCGCGTAGGAAACGTAATCCGCCCGAATCTGCCCAAAATGCGTTCCTGGGCCTCTCGCGAAATTCCGGGCTGATGGTCCTGTTCTTCTACTTCAGAATATGCCGGGGAGGTTCTCAAACGGTCGACAATTTCCATACGGTCAGCCGAGTCCATTCCCAACCTTCGGAGTGGATCCGGGTCAATCGGCTTTCCGTATTAAAGGGCCAGGACCGTGACCGGCTCGAATCTGAACGATCCCTTCGAACTCATTATCCCGGCCTGGCGAGGTCCCAGATATAATTCAACGCTGGACTACAGCATGACTTTGCGCAAACTCGCCATCGGTTTGGCCATTGCGGCAGGTTCCTTCGCATGCGCGTTTTTCCTTTCGCGTACGAGTTTTTTCACGACGATGGAATGGAAGATCTACGATCTCGAGTTCCGGCGGCTGGGGAATCATCCGGAGCGGGCGAGCAAGGATATCGTGCTGGTGAAGATCGACGACTTGAGCGTCGAACGCATGGCCGAAAACGATTTCGGCCGGTTCCCATGGCCGCGCGACACCTACGCCGTGTTGCTCGACTATTTAGCCCGTGCCCGGCCCAAGATCGTTGTGTTCGATATCCTTTTGATCGAAGAAGATAAAAGCAAGGTCGGCGACCGGTCGGGCGCCGACGCCGATGAGGAATTCGCTGCGGCGACAAAGAAGTCCGGCAATGTGATCCATTCGATCGACGTTAATGACTCCGGCGCCCGCCCTCTCGCTTCTAAAACGGTTGTGCCTGCGTTTCACCTTCCTCCAACGATCGAAGAACACACGACGGTGCAGCTGCCCTTCCCGGCGCTCGCCGAAGGGAGCCGCGCCCTTGGACACACGTTCTTCATCCTGGATGCGGATGGACCGGTACGAAGGGCGGTGCCGTTTGTCCGGCATGACGGCGTGTTTTATCCGTCGCTCGCCGTCGCCGCCGCCATGCTGGCGTTGAACGTTTCGCCGCAGGAAGTATCGATGGATGCGGCGGGATTACATCTCGGCTCCCGCGTCATTCCTTTATTCGATGCGGACCAGGAATACATCGAAAAGGTCCATGCGCGTCACATTCTCATTCCTTATAAAGGCTCCGCGTACCTTAACGAGCAACGGACGACGACAACCTACCGCAGTTATCGATTTTGGGATTTATTCCTGTCCGAACTCGAGCTGCGCGACGGCAAGAAACCACCGGAGGTCGATCCCTCGATCTTTCGCGACAAAATCGTTTTTGTCGGGACCACTGCGGCCGGCTTGCACGACATCTTTCCGACGCCGTACGGCGATGAAGGGGCGATGCCGGGTATCCAGATCCATGCGTCGGTGCTGGATGGGATACTGAATGACAGCTTCATCCGCCGCGCATCCGCGCGGTCTTCATTCATCCTGCTTTCGCTCACGGCGCTGGCCATGGGATTGACCGGCGTATCGCTCAGCATGTGGTGGACGATTCCGGCAGCGCTCGCCATCGGCGGCATCGATGCCGGATGGGCAGGGTACTCTTTTCAGCGCGGAGTCTGGCAGCCATTCGTCCCGGCCGGCTTGACTGTTTTAATTGCGGAATTCTCGACGGTCGCTTACAAATATTTGATCGAGGATCGCGCCAAGCGTCAGATCCAATCCTTGTTTTCGCGGTTCGTTTCGCCCGATGTCGTCAAGGAGCTGATCCACGATCCATCGAAAGCGCGGCTCGGAGGTCATCGACGGGAAATGAGTGTTTTGTTCTCCGACATTCGCGGATTTACGACGCTCTCCGAAGCCGGAAGCCCCGAAGCCGTCATCGACCAGCTCAATGAATATTTTTCGCACATGGTCGAACTTCTTTTCAGGCATAAAGGCACGCTCGACAAGTTTGTAGGCGATATGATCATGGCTCTGTTCAATGCGCCGACCAACGACCCCGAACATGCCGATCATGCGGTCCAGATGGGATTATCGATGCTGCGGGAATTGGAAAACCTGAATCGAAAATGGGCGGGCGAAGGAAGGCCGCGATTCGATATCGGGATCGGTATCAATACCGGAGATATGATCGCCGGCATGGTCGGCTCCGAAGACACCCTGAGCTATACCGTCATCGGCGATAATGTAAATCTGGGGTCGAGGCTGGAATCGCTGAATAAGGAATACAAGAGCCATATCATCATCAGCGAAGCGACCTACCGGAAGCTGAAAGGCACTTACAACGTCTCGCCGCTGGGGTCGGTCAAAGTCAAAGGCAAAACACACGAGGTTGCAATCTATGAAGTCCATCCGAATTAAAATTCTCGTTCTGGCGGCCAGTCTCATGGGTTTTGCTCCGGTTGCACATGCGCAGCTGAAGGGTGTACTCGGTGGCCTCAAGAAGGTTGAGGATGTGAAAGACAAAACCGAGAAGAATTTTGACGTCACGCCGGAGGAGGAAGCCCAGATCGGCGCCCAGGTCAGCGCCAACGTTCGTCAAAAGTACGGAGTCGTTCAGGATCCGGAAATTCACAAATACGTCGCGCTTGTCGGAACGACTCTGGCTCACAGAACGGAAAGCACGGTAACCTGGCATTTCATCGTATTGGATACCGATGGAGTCAACGCCTTTGCGGCCCCAGGTGGTTACATCCACATCACGCGCGGGGCGCTTTCATTGCTTAAAAACGAATCCGAATTGGCCGGAGTTCTTGGACACGAATTGATCCACGTCACGAAGCGGCATGCCATAAACAGCCTGCGCGCCACTAAGGGATCCCAATTTGCACAACAGAAGACGGGAGTAAAAGACGACCCGGCGCTAATACAGCGAATGGCCGATGAGTTGACCAAAATCGTCCTGGCCGGCTATGGCAGGGATCAGGAGCTCGAATCGGATTCACAAGGCTTCGCTCTTGCCGCAAAGGCCGGCTATGACCCTGCCGGTCTGCGAAAATTCCTCGGCGCGCTTAACGATCGGAACAAAGACTCTCAAGCAAAGCAGGGACTGTTTGCCTCGCATCCCGAGATGCAGGAACGGCTCGATAAACTCGATGCGGCTATCACGAAAGACAAGTCCGGTTCGACCGCGGTGTTGGCCGAGCGCTTCGGAATGCGTGTAAAGTACGCGGCTGTGGATCTCGGCAAGATTGCGGTCGTTGCGGACGGAACCAAGGGCCTCACGGATGACAGCAGCAGCGACAACAGCAAAAAAGACGACGCGGACAAGAAAGACGACAAGAAAAGCGACGACAAAAAACCCAGCCGGTTCAGTCTCGGCGGATTGAAGAATGCCACGAGCGGCGGCAACGATAGTAAGCAGAGTGCTTCCGTCAGCGGTTCGGGCGGATCTCGAGGCGTCGATCGCGAGCTGAATGCGAAAGGCGGCAGCAATCCGGCGGCGGTCGCAGTTATGATTACCGACGCGGAGCTTGCGGCATTCATCCGTGAAGGAAATCTGCACGGATAGGCCGGGCCAACCAAACGTTTTAGCCGCAGATGACGCGGATGACGCAGATGGGGCGCTTCCAAAGTTCGTTTTTGCGCCCCATCTGCGTCATCCGCGTCATCTGCGGCTAAAACGTTTCCCGTAATTACTCCACAGTCTCAACTTTGATGAAGTTTGTCTTCCCCGCAACGTGCAGGGGGGCCCCGCCGGTAATCACAACGTGCTGGCCCGGTTCGATGTGGCCGGCGCGGCGGGCAGCGTCGATCGAGAAACGAATCATGTCGTCCATGGTGTCCGCCGATGGGATCGACAGCGGAATCACGCCCCAGCAGAGGGACAGGAAATCGAGCGTGGCTTCGTTCGGCGTGGTTGCGATGACCGGCATCAGGGGTCGAAACCGGGAGACCCGGCTGGCCGTGGATCCCGACCAGGTCGGCGTGATGATCGCGGCGGCGCCCACCTCCTTGGCGATGAAGTAGCTCGAGCTGCTGATGGCGTCTTCCGTAACCGGCTCGACCGGAAGATTCTCGAACTTGAGCGTATCGAGCGAATCCTCGGCCGCGCGTGCAATGCGGTCCATCATCATGACGGCTTCCGCCGGATACTTCCCTGCCGCTGTTTCTTCGGACAGCATGACGGCATCGGCTCCATCGAGAATAGCGTTGGCCACATCGTTAACTTCCGCGCGCGTCGGACGCGGATTGTCGACCATATGCAGGAGCATCTGCGTCGCGGTGATGACGGGTTTCCCAAGCGCGTTGCATTTATGAATGATCGCCTTCTGGACCAGCGGCACCTTTTCGAGATCGATCTCCACGCCAAGGTCGCCGCGAGCCACCATGACCGCCTGCGAAACCGCGACGATACTGTCGATGTTATCGACTGCCGCATGCTTTTCGATTTTTGCGACGATCGGAATTTTCCCGCCATGCCCTTCGAGGATCTCTCGACAAGCGAGGATATCGGCAGCCTTGCGGACAAAGCTCAAAGCGATCGCATCGACGCCTTCTTCAAGACCGATAACAATGTCCTGGCGATCTTTCGGGGTCAGCGATTCCACATGCACTTCCGACGCCGGCAGGTTGACGCCTTTATGGGAGCTCAGCGGTCCGCCGACGATCACACGGCAATGAATGTCCGGGCCGGCAATCTTCTCGACACGCAGTTCGATGTTGCCGTCGGCGAGAAGAATCGGATGGCCGGCCTTCACGTCATCCACCATCGTCTTCAATGAAACCGAGGCGCGGCGGGCGTCGCCCTGAACCGTGCCGGTGGTGAGCGTGAAATCCTGCCCCGGCTGGAGCTGGACCACGCCGTTGCCGATGATTCCGATACGAATCTTGGGCCCCTGCAGGTCCTGCAGGATCGCGACGGGCTTGTTCAAGGCCTTCCGGACACGTTTGACCTTTCGCACAAGGTCCCGCTGATACTCCGGCGTGCCGTGGGAAAAGTTGAGCCGCGCGACGTTCATTCCCGCCGCGATCAGTCTGGCGATCATGTCCTCGCTGTCGGACGCGGGACCGATCGTACAAACGATCTTCGTGCGGCGGATCATTTCGAATCCTTCCGGGAATTCAAGCGGTCGAGCGTGGCTTTGATTTCGGGTGAATCCGGCCGGATGCGCTGGGCTTCCTCGCCTGCCGCGATGGCTTCTTTCACGTGCCCCATCTTTTCGTATGCGGCGGAAAGCAGCGTATAGGCATCGAAGGCGCGGGGATCGACCTCGAGCGCGCGGCTGAGGTTATCGATGGCGGTGCCGGTGTCTCCCTGGTCGAGATAAGTCCGGCCTCGCTCGACGAGCACCGTCAGATTCAATGGATTGAGCTGCAGCGCGCGATCGTAGTTATCCTGAGCTTCCTTCATCTCGTGGCGGCGGACGTAATAGTTCGCGGCATTCGCGTAGACGGCCTCATTCTCCGGATCGGTCTTCATCGCCTGTTGCAGCAGCGGCAGAGCCTGCCCGGCGCGGCCTGAGTCCTGATAGATAATCGCAAGGTTGTTCATCGCCTCGAAACTCAACGGGCTTGCCTTGATTGCACGCTGATACAGATCGGCGGCTTTGGCGGTTTCACCGAGCCGGTCATACATCCAGCCGAGGTTGTAGAGATACGTGGCGTTATTGGGTTCGAGGTTCACAGCCGCTTCCATCAGTTGGATGATCCTTTGCGGATCCGGCTTGGATGCCCCGAGCGCGAGGCTGGCGAGACGCGACACCGGTTCGCCGCTCCGGGGATAAAGGTCGCGAGCCTGTTCGGCATAGTGTGTCGCGTCGGAAATACGGCCGAGACGCTGATATGAGGTGCCGATGGTCAGGAGCGCATCGTAATTCCTGGGATCGTCGTCGAGAACCTTCCCTGCTTCTTCGGCCGCCTTCGTGTAGAGTCCGGGCTCGTAGATTCCCGCGTATCTGAAAATGAAAGAACGGACGAGATGATCGGCCTTCGGTAGCAGGTCCTCAAGACGCGCGAGGATAAAGTAGTCCTGCTCGAGCCGCTCGGCGCGATAGGCGTTTTCCCAGTGCTTGACGTCGCCGGTGATGGCGGCGAGAGCGACCTCGGCGGAGAGCTTATGCAAAAGACCGGCGGAGGCGCGCTGGAAGCTGGCGATCGCTTGATCCGTCTGGCCGGTCATCCAGTAGGCCTTGCCGAGTTCGAGATCGAATGGAGCCGCTCCCGCTTGCCCGGCAGCGGCATCGATCGCGGCCTGGTAACGGCCGACCTTCACCAGGTTTTTCACCAACTGAGGTATCACCTCGGTTTTTGAAGGATCGCGCTTGAGAGCGAGCTGCGCCTCCAGAACAGAACGCTCCAGGTCCTCGCGATCCGCCTGAATTCTGTATTCGTATGCCCGGACAAATTGGCTTTGCGCCAGGAAAAACCGGACGGCGAGATCCTGGACAGGCTTCGACACCTTCGGATTGCGATCCAGTTCGGCTTTGAATTTATCCGGCTGTGCTCCGTCAAAGTAGATGTGCATCAAAAGGTCGGAAACGGCGGGACTGTCCGGTTCGAGTTCGCGAGCCTTCAGCGCGGCCTTCTCCGCCTGATCAAAGCTCTGTTCCTGCCACTCGGCGCGCCCGAGTGCAATCCACGCTTCTCCTGAACGCTTTTCGATTTCCGTGGCGCGCCTGGCCTCATCGGCAGCCTTCGAGGCATCGCCGAGCTCTATATAAGAGGATGCCAGACCGATCCAGGGATCGGACTCCTTGGGCCGGTCCTTGACGGCCTCCTCGAATTCCTTGATCGCCGCCTTATACAGGTGAAGCTTCAGGTAGGCGGCTCCCAGATACGAGTGAGCTTCCGGGCCGCGCTTCCCGGAGTCGGGAATGTCTCTTAAGGTCTGCAAAGCCGCGAGATAGTTTTCGGTGAATAGCTGCGAACGGCCTTTGGCTAACTGGTAATCCGTCTTACCGGGCCTATTCAATAAGGATAGGAGGAATGCGGCGCCCACCAGCATGAAGAGCAATGCGGCGCCCAGGACGACAAAACGTTTCATATTCAAGTGGAAGAATACAGGTTTTGGCCGCAGATTACGCGGATTAAGCAGATGGGGCGCCCCATCTGCGTAATCCGCGTAATCTGCGGCCAAACAAAAACACAAAAACGTGCTATTCCCGTTCTAGAATGGTGGGTTTGGTAAGGCACTGTCAGTGAGGTAGAACAATGAGCACTGTTATTGCAAATACTCCATTAATGAAAGTGACGCGATTTTACGAATCCACGATCGGCAAGAAGGCCATCATGGCGGTGACCGGTCTGATTCTGTTCGGGTTTCTGATCGCGCACATGCTCGGCAACCTGCAAATCTTTTTAGGATCGGCGGTTATGGACCATTACGCCGAGACGCTGCACAGCACCGTGGAACTCCTGTGGCCCGTCCGGATCGTTCTCCTTATTTCCGTTGTTCTTCACATCTGGGCCTCGATTTCGCTTTCCAAAGTCAAGCGCGACGCGCGCCCGGTCGCATATGTGAAGCACACGAACATTACGTCGAGCTGGGCCTCGCGCACCATGATGCTTAGCGGACCGATCATCGCGGCATTTGTCGTGTTTCATCTGCTGCACCTGACGACAGGCACCATCCAACCGGCTCCCTTCCTACCGCTCCATGCCTACGAAAACCTCGTGGGCGGCTTCGCCGTCGCGTGGGTCGCGCTGCTGTACATCGCCGTAATGATTTTCATCGGCTTCCACCTGAGCCATGGTATCTGGAGCATGTTCCAGTCGATCGGGTTCAACCATCCGCGCTATACGCCCGCGATCAAGAAGTTTGCGGCCATCTTCTCGTGGATTCTAATTGCCGGCTTCATTTCAGTCCCGCTCGCGGTGCTGACAGGATTGGTGAGGTAAGAATGGAACTGAAATCGAAAACCCCTACAGGACCCATTGAACAGCGCTGGGACAATCACCGGTTCAACATCAAGCTGGTCAACCCCGCAAATAAGCGGAAGTACAGCGTGATTATCGTTGGCTCCGGACTGGCAGGCGCATCCGCCTCCGCGACCATGGCCGAACTCGGTTACAACGTCAAGTGCTTCTGCTTTCAGGACAGCCCCCGGCGGGCGCACAGCATCGCCGCGCAAGGCGGCATCAACGCTGCGAAAAACTATCAGAACGACGGCGACAGCGTTTACCGGTTGTTCTACGACACCGTAAAGGGCGGCGATTTCCGTTCCCGCGAATCGAATGTTTACCGGCTGGCGCAGATCAGCGTGAACATCATCGATCAATGCGTGGCGCAAGGCGTGCCGTTCGCCCGCGAATACGGCGGCTTGCTGGCAAACCGGTCTTTCGGCGGGGCGCAGGTCTCGCGTACGTTCTATGCCCGCGGTCAGACGGGACAGCAGCTTCTGCTTGGAGCCTACCAGGCATTACTGCGTCAGGTGGCTGGCGGCAAAGTCCAGATGTTCCCGCGCACCGAGATGCTGGACCTGATCGTTATCGACGGCAAGGCACGCGGCATCGTGGCGCGCAATCTGATCACCGGAAAAATCGAATCGCATCTCGCGGACGCCGTTGTCCTGGGCACGGGCGGATACGGAAATGTTTTTTACCTTTCAACCAATGCCAAAGGATCGAACTGTACCGCCATCTGGCGCGCCTACAAGCGAGGCGCGGCCATGGCCAATCCTTGTTATACCCAGATCCATCCGACTTGCATTCCGGTCAGCGGCGAATATCAGTCGAAGTTGACATTGATGAGCGAATCGCTGCGGAACGATGGAAGAATCTGGGTGCCGAAGAAAAAAGGCGATACCCGCTCTCCGGAACAGATTCCCGAAGACGAACGCGATTACTACCTCGAACGCAAATACCCCAGCTTCGGCAACCTTGTTCCGCGCGATGTCGCATCGCGAAATGCGAAGTCCGCCTGCGATGAGGGACGCGGCGTGGGCGAGCAAGGACTTGGCGTCTACCTGGATTTCTCGGACGCGATCAAGCGGCTCGGAAAACAGAGCATCCGCGAGCGTTACGGCAACCTCTTCGACATGTACGAGCGGATTACCGGAGACAATCCTTACAACGTTCCGATGCGGATCTACCCCGCCATTCATTACACGATGGGCGGCCTGTGGGTCGACTACAACCTGATGACAACCATCCCCGGTCTGTTTGCTGTCGGCGAAGCCAATTTTTCCGACCACGGCGCCAACCGCCTCGGGGCAAGCGCGCTGATGCAGGGGCTGGCGGACGGTTATTTCATCCTTCCCTACACCATCGGCGATTATCTGGCCAACACAAAGCTCGAGAAGGCGGATGCCTCGAACCCTGCGGCACGGGAAGCCGAGAAGGGAGTGAACGAGGTAACGCGGCGGTTGCTGGAGATCCGCGGGAAAAGGACGGTGACATCGTTCCATCGGGAACTCGGAAAGCTCGTCTGGGACGATTGCGGCATGGCCCGCACCGAAGCAGGCCTGAAAAAAGCCCTTCAGCGCGTGCCCGAACTCCGCGACGAGTTCTGGAAGAACGTTAACGTACTCGGCGGCGGCGAGGAACTCAACCAGGCGCTCGAAAATGCCGGGCGCGTCGCAGACTTCCTTGAATTCGGCGAATTGATGTGTCTCGATGCTTTGCAACGCAACGAATCGTGCGGCGGCCACTTCCGGGAGGAATTTCAGACGCCCGAGGGCGAAGCGTTGCGGGACGATGACAATTACTCCTACGTCGCAGCCTGGGAATATGGCGGTCCCGGTAAACCGCCCATCCTTAATAAAGAACCCCTGACATTCGAATATGTCCATCCCTCGCAACGGAGTTACAAATGAGCGGCGCGAATGCAAGCCCGACAGGGAGCAGCCATAAACTAATGAAACTGACTCTGCACATCTGGCGGCAAAAAAGTCCCAACCACATCGGCCGCATGGTCCAGTACGAGCATGCGAATGTGAACCCGCATATGTCGTTTCTGGAAATGCTCGATGTGTTGAATGAAGAACTCATTGCGAAGGGTGAAGAACCGGTCGCTTTCGACCACGATTGCCGTGAAGGCATCTGCGGTTCCTGTGGATTCATGGTCAATGGCGTTGCGCACGGGCCGCAACCCGCGACAACCGTGTGTCAGTTACATATGCGCCATTTCAAAGATGGCGACGTGCTCTACCTGGAACCGTGGCGGGCACGGGCTTTTCCGGTCATTAAAGATCTGGTGGTGGATCGCAGCGCGTTCGACCGGATCATCACCGCCGGTGGTTACGTATCGGCTTCGACCGGAAGTGCGCAGGATGCGAACAACATTCTGATTCCCAAAAGGGACGCCGACCTCGCGATGGATGCCGCCGCCTGCATCGGCTGCGGCGCCTGCGTGGCCGCCTGCCCGAATGCGGCATCCGCGCTGTTTACCGGCGCCAAGATCAGCCACCTCAGCCTGCTTCCGCAGGGCCAGCCGGAGCGATTCAAGCGCGCTCTCGGCATGGTCGCGCAGGTGAAACAGGAACTCTTCGGCAGTTGCACGAACATCGGCGAATGCGAAGCCGTCTGCCCGAAGGAAATCAAGCTCGAGGTCATCGCCAGGATGAACCGGGATTATTTGAAGGCAAGCTGGACGGAGCGTCCGGAGATTACCAGAGGGGACGATTAAGCGCGGCTCTATTGGAGATTCGAAATTGGAAGTTCGAAATTGGAAATCGGAAATCCAATCTCCAATTTCGAATTTCCAATTTCGAATCTCCAATAGGTATTATTAGCGGGTTTCAATGGAGGTAAAGTGGTAAAGAAAGGTGTCAAGATCGAGGAACCGTCCGGAAAGCTGGGAGTTCTGATTCCCGGAATGGGCGCAGTCAGCACGACGTTCATCGCAGGTGTCGAAGCGATCAAAAAGAAGATCGCACAGCCCATCGGCTCCCTGACTCAACTCGGAACAATCCGCCTCGGAAAACGGACGGAGCGCCGGGTTCCCAAGATCAGCGACTTTGTTTCCCTGGCCGGTCTGAACGATCTCGTCTTTGGCGGCTGGGATATCTACAACGACAATTGCTTCGAAAGCGCAACGAAGGCCGGCGTGCTCGAAAAGACGCTGCTCGATACCGTGCGTCCCGAAATTGAGAAAATCAAACCCTGGAAAGCCGTTTTCAGCCAGGATTACGTCAAAAGACTGCACGGCCCCAACGTCAAATCCGGCAAGAACAAAATGGAACTTGCCGAACAGGTGATGGACGATATCGAGCAATTCCGCAAAACCAACAATCTTTCGCGCATGGTCATGATCTGGTGCGGCAGCACCGAGGTCTTCATGAAGCCCGAAGCGGCTCACGCAACGGTTGCCTCTTTCGAGCAGGCGCTTCGCGACAACGATCCCGCGATCGCGCCGAGCATGGTTTACGCTTACGCCGCGCTCTGCAAGAAGATTCCGTTTGCCAACGGCGCTCCGAATCTCACGGTGGACGTGCCCGCGCTCATCCAGTTGGCGCAGGAGAAGGGCGTACCGATCTGCGGTAAGGATTTCAAGACCGGCCAGACTTTAATGAAGACCATCCTGGCGCCGGGGCTGAAATCCAGAATGCTCGGATTGAATGGCTGGTTTTCGACGAACATCCTCGGGAACCGCGACGGCGAGGTCCTGGACGATCCGGACTCCTTTAAAACAAAGGAAGAAAGCAAACTCTCGGTGCTGGACCAGATTCTGCAGCCCGACCTCTATCCGGACCTCTATAAGGATTTCACGCACAAAGTGCGCATTCACTACTACCCGCCGCGGGGAGACAACAAAGAAGGCTGGGACAATATCGACATCTACGGGTGGCTCGGTTATCCCATGCAGATCAAGATTAATTTTCTGTGCCGCGACAGCATCCTGGCAGCGCCGATCGTCCTCGATCTGGTCCTGTTTATGGACCTGGCGCAGCGCTGTGGAATGCGCGGCATTCAGGAATGGCTGAGTTTTTACTTCAAGAGTCCGATGCACGCCGCGGGCCTGTATCCCGAGCACGACCTCTTCATACAATTGATGAAGCTGAAGAACACATTACGGTATCTGAAGGGCGAGGACTTGATTACACACCTCGGTATGGAGTATTACGACTGACGAAATAGTGGCACGCAATTGATTGCCTGCCCGATAAGGATTCGATTAGTATTTGTCCCTACTGTAGAGCGAAATCCCTTGGAGTGTCTGAGGAGGTCAACTTTCAAATGAGACGAACCGGTTATCTGGGAGTATCCCTGGTATTGATCCTTATCCTGGTGGCCTCTGCGCTGCCTGGGTTCGGTCAGGCTGCCGCCGCACAGCCGCGAGCGAAGACACAGCCTGAGTACAACGCGTACCTCGCTCTGTACAACGAGAAGGATTTCGCGAAGAAGGCGGAATTGGGCGAAAAGTTCCTGACGGACTTCAAAGAGTCGGACTTCGTGCCTAATGCGTACAAAATGATCATCCAATCCTACTCCCAGACGAAAAGCTGGCAGAAGGTGATCGATATAGCGGACAAGGCTGCGGCGCTTCCGAATGCAGACAATACCTTGAAAGCCTATGCCGCTGCCAACGCCATGGTCGCGGCCCAGAACATGAACAATGCCGACAAGGTCATCGCTTACGGCGAAAAGGTTCTGGCTATTGATCCTAATGATCTGAATACGCTGATCACGCTCTCCGCGGTCATCCCCCAAAAGTACCCGGGCGATCAGGCCCAGCTTGACAAAGCTGCGGGCATGGCGAACAAAGCCCTCGCCGGCCTTCAGCCGATGATCAATCAGGCAACACCGCAGCAGAAACCGCAGATGGTCCAGATCGACGGGGCCCTGCACAGGACTCTGGGACTCATTGCCTTCAACGAGAAGGACACCACGAAGTCCATCCAGGAATACCAGGCGGCCATCAAGGACAACATGAAGGACGACACCGCGCATTATTTCCTGGCGTTCGACTACATGTCGCTGATGGGGCAGGCTTCAAAAGCCTATCTGGCCGCAATCGAGGATGAAAAGACCGCCATCGCCGCGAAGGCCGATCAACCTACAATGGACGACTTGAAAGCGAAAACCGCCGGCCACGCGGAAGAAGTGCAAAAATTCCGTGACATGGTCATTGATGAACTTGCACTGGCTGTCGCCATCAACGGCCCCGAGGCGGCGAATGCCAAAACGGAACTCACGAAACAGTGGACGGCCAAGAACAACGACACCACCGGCATGGACGACTTCGTCAACCAGAAGAAAGCCATGGTCAACGGGCAATAAGAAATGGAAACGTCTCCCTATTTCCGCGAACTACAGCGGAAATAGGGAGACGTTTCCATTTCTTATGCCTTCCGGCTGATCTTCATTTCCTGGGTACTCTTGTCCGTAAACGCGATTCCCTCCCGGCTGAAACCGTCCTTCACTCTGCGGCGCCATTCCCGCAAAACCTCGGCATTCTTGAACGGCGGTGTTTTCACGATAGACCGGATGGTAATACCGGACTCGTCGAGCTTCTCCACTCCCAGTACGGTTGGCTGCTCCGAAAGGCGTTCCGGCCAATCCTGATATAGCTGCATATTGATGCCCTTCAACACATCGAATACCTTTGAGAGTTCCTGGCTCTGCGGCACGGTCACATCGAGCACCGCACGGGCCCAGTCTTTCGTCATGACCGTGACATTCTGAATGTTCCCGTTCGGAACGATGTAAACCTGGCCTTCCAGATTTCTCAACACCGTCGCTCGCAGAGACATTTGCTCAACCACACCGTTGAAATCGCCGATCTTGGCTACATCTCCAACTCCGAATTGGTCCTCAAACAGGATAAAGAATCCGGAAATGACATCCTTGACGAGACTCTGCGCCCCAAACCCCACAGCCAGGCCCACGATGCCGGCACCCGCGAGGACCGGCCCGATGTTGTACCCCAGTTCGGAACAGATCGTCAGCGCGAGGACGAGAATGATGATTCCCTTGCTTACGCTGCGAATGATTTGCCGGAGCGTTTCGGTGCGCTGTTCGATCCGGGCAACGCCAACCACGTCTGCTGACGGAATAATCAAACGCAATCGGTTCAGAGCGGAGTCGATCAGGCGCAGAATGACATAGCCGAGGATGAGAAGGCCGCTGATGCGAACGGCTGAGAAAAATAAAACCTGGTAGGGTCCGTAGATCTCACGCAGCAACTGAAGCATGTTTCGGGGCTTAGTGTATCATGGGGGAAAATATGGTCCGAAAATCGAGAAACAATCCGTCTCATGTTCTATCGATCATCCTGGCAGGTGGCGCCGGAAAACGTCTCTTCCCTTTGACTCAGGACCGGTCCAAGCCGGCCGTGCCGCTCGGAGGCAAGTACCGTCTGATCGATGTTCCGATCAGCAATTGTCTCAACTCCGGACTGAAGAAGATCTTCGTCCTCACCCAGTTCAATTCGGCATCGCTTAACCGGCACGTCGCCAACACCTACCGCTTCGATCCGTTCGCGGAGGGTTTCACCGAAGTTCTGGCGGCCGAACAGACGATGACGAATCCCAACTGGTTTCAGGGCACGGCCGACGCGGTGCGGCAGCATCTGCACCGATTCACCGACCGTGAGAACGACTACCAGCTGATCCTTTCCGGCGATCAATTGTACCGGATGAATTACGGAAAACTCCTTGAGAGTCATTGGAGGCGCGGCGCGGACGTCACGATCTGCGTCATTCCGAAAAGCCAGGCGCAAGCATCGAGCTTTGGACTGTTAAAGCTGGGCAGTGACGGGCGGGTCGAACAATTCAGGGAGAAGCCGAAGGGCGAGGCATTGAACGAAATGCGGACGGATACGGCGGCTCTCGGCCTGAGCGCCGAAGAGGCTGCCAGGAGGCCCTACGTCGCATCGATGGGCATCTACCTGTTCAAGAAGAGCGCACTGATTGATCTGCTGGCCGATGCGACGATGATCGATTTCGGGTATCAGGTGATACCGAAGGCGATCGAGAAATATGACGTCTACGGATATCTTTTCGACGACTACTGGGAAGACCTCGGAACCGTCGAAGCGTTCTACCGGGCCAACATGGACCTCACCGGCAGCGCCCCTCACTTTGACTTTCATGATATGACCGCTCCAATCTATACGCACGCGCGGTTTTTACCCTCAACCCGTGTGGAAAAATGTGAGATTCGGGAATCCATCATTTCCGAGGGCTCGATCCTGCGGGGCGCCAGGATCTTTAACTGCGTCGTCGGTATTCGAAGCCAGGTGGACGAAGACGCCACACTGGAACAGGTGATGATAATGGGCGCGGATTATTACGAGGATGAGGACGATTTCGATTACAACCGGCAACTCGGAATCCCCAATATCGGGATAGGAAAGGGCTCGATCATCCGAAAAGCCATCATCGACAAGAACGCGCACATCGGCGAGAACGTGCGAATATTGAATGAGCAGCGGGCCCAGAATCTGGACGGCGCCGGATATTACATTCGCGACGGCATCGTGATGGTCCCGAAGAACGGCATCATTCAAAGCGGAACAATCGTGTAGCCGCAGATGGGGCCCATCTGCGTCATCCGCGTCATCTGCGGCTAATCGTTCTCCGGATTGGTCGCGTGGCAGGTCAAACAGGTCACCGGCCCCTTCAACTTCTCCTTGGCGCCGAATTCGTCGCTGTTGAGCCGGGCAACCCACTTCTTCATGAGGTCCACCATGAAGTCTTTGTTCTTCTCGAGGTCATCGACCATCGGATTACGCATCTTGGGGATCTTGCTGAAATCGATATCCTTCGACATGTGGCAGTCGGTGCACCAGACGCGTCCGTTCTCGGGATCCTTGAGCGGTGATTTCCAGCTCGGGTTCGGATGCTTGTTCTGCGGGGTGCTGTAGAGCGCCTCCACCCACATGTGCATGAAATAAGCCTTCACGATCGGTGGTATCTTTGGCTGGTCGGCCGCCAC
>DASXLG010000068.1 GCA_036496425.1 Terriglobia bacterium
TGACGCAGATGGGCGCATCAAATCTCTTTGTTTGCGCCCATCTGCGTCATCCGCGTCATCTGCGGCTCACACTTTTCTGGCTAATCTTTCTTTACGTAAATATCGGCGCCGGCTGTCACGAATTCCACGCTCTTCTGATCCATCGCTTCCTTGACCTCTTCCGTTATCTTCATCGAGCAGAACTGCGGGCCGCACATGCTGCAGAAATGCGCGAGCTTTGCGCCATCCTGCGGAAGCGTTTCATCGTGGAAATCCTTGGCTGTCGTCGGATCCAGACTGAGGTTGAACTGATCGTCCCAGCGGAATTCGAAACGCGCCTTGCTGAGGGCGTTGTCGCGCTCCTGCGCGCCGGGATGACCTTTGGCGAGATCGGCGGCGTGCGCCGCAATCTTGTATGCGATGACGCCGTCTTTGACATCCTTCTGATTCGGCAGGCCGAGATGTTCTTTCGGCGTGACGTAGCAGAGCATCGCCGTGCCGTACCAGCCGATCATCGCCGCGCCGATCGCGCTCGTGATGTGGTCATAGCCCGGAGCGATGTCTGTGGTCAAAGGCCCGAGCGTATAGAACGGAGCCTCATGCGTCAGCTTCAATTGAAGATCCATGTTCTCTTTGATGAGATGCATCGGAACATGACCGGGACCTTCGATCATCACCTGACAATCGTATTTCCATGCGATCTGCGTGAGGTCTCCGAGCGTTGCAAGCTCGCCGAGCTGGGCGCCGTCATTCGCATCCGCGATGGAGCCCGGCCGCAAGCCGTCGCCGAGGCTGAACGAGATATCGTAAGCGCGCATGATTTCGCAGATCTCTTCGAAGTGCGTATAGAGGAAATTCTCCTGATGATGCGCAAGGCACCACTTCGCCAGGATCGAGCCGCCCCGGCTGACAATGCCTGTCCGGCGCTGGACCGTCAGCGGGATGTAGCGCAGAAGAACGCCGGCATGGATCGTGAAGTAATCGACGCCCTGCTCGGCCTGTTCGATGAGCGTGTCCCGATACATCTCCCACGTCAGCTCTTCCGGCCGGCCTCCGGCCTTCTCGAGCGCCTGGTAAATCGGCACCGTTCCGATCGGCACCGGCGAATTCCGCATGATCCATTCGCGCGTTTCATGGATGTTGCGGCCGGTCGACAGATCCATCACCGTGTCGGCGCCCCAGGTGATGCTCCAGCGCATCTTCTCGACTTCGTCTTCGATCGAGCTGGAGATGGCGCTGTTGCCGATGTTCGAATTGATCTTCACCAGGAAGTTCCGGCCGATAATCATCGGCTCGGCTTCCGGATGATTGATATTCGCAGGAATGATCGCGCGGCCGCGCGCGACTTCGTCTCTCACAAATTCCGGTGTGATGTATTTCGGAATGCCGGCTCCGAAGGATTCGCCGGGATGCTGGAAGTGGACATTCGAACGGCTGTCGCTGGCGGCTTCGAAGGCCTGCTCGCGGCCCAGGTTTTCGCGGATGGCGATGAACTCCATTTCCGGAGTGACGATCCCGCGCCTGGCATAGGCAAGCTGAGTGACGGCAACACCCTTATCCGCCTTGCGGGCCTGTCGTTTCAGTCCCGGAAACGATTCCAGCCGGACCCGGCCCTGAGCTTGCGCCGCATGCTGGAAACTGAGATAGCCATTGTCCTCGGCCTTGACCGTGCGGCCCTCGTATTCGACGGTGTCCTTGCGATCGAGAATCCATTGCAGGCGCAAGGCCGGCAGACCCTGACGAACGTCGCAGACCATACGCGGATCTGCCCAGGGACCGCGGGTGTCGTACAGCCGCAGGTGCGCGCCATCCCGGGTCGAGACCTCACGCAGCGGGACTTTCACTGAAGGATGGATTTTGCCCGGGACATAAACCCGTTCGCTAGCCGGAAATGCTGTATCGAGGTAGGCGGAATCTTTGAATTCGAGTTTGGACGTGCTCATTTTACGCTCCCTTCGTCGGTATTATCCGAATCAGGTTCAAGGGGTCGATCCTGACGGATCCTCTCAGCGAGAAGCTCCCCCGTTGGTTTACAAATTTACACCGAGAACGAACTGCCGCAGCCGCATGAACCCGTGGAATTCGGGTTATTGAACTTGAAGCCGGCGCCATGTAGCCCTTCGACATAATCGACTTCGGCGCCTTCCATGTAAAGAAGACTCTGCTTGTCCACAAACACTTTCAAACCCTCGAATTCAAACACCGCATCGCTCTGATCGTTGAAATTCTTATCGAAGCCCATGCGGTACTGAAAGCCGGAACAACCGCCGCCGACGACCTGAATGCGCAGGCCGGCATAGGGCTCGGGCTGTTCGGACATGATCTCTCTTACTTTCTCTTCCGCTTTCTTGGTTAATAGGACTGGCATGTTGTTCTTCTCCTAATATCTACGTACAAATTATACCCTTGAAGTATAGGGGGTTAACGGTGAAAATCAAATTCGTGTGGCTCATCGTTTCCCTCTTTGCCGTCAGCATGATTGTCCTCATATTGATTTACGCCGTCCGGCGGCAATCGAATATGACGCCTTCCTACTCCAAACAAGCCCGAGATGAGGACGCCCGCGTCTTCGCAGAGTCCACCAAGGTTATGGAAGCTACGGTAGCCGAGGCGCTCGCCGCCAAAGCCCGGGATCCGCGCCTCGCGGAGATGTCTCAGGAAGACCTCGTCTATGAAGTGTTAAAGGAATGTTTCGATCCGGAGATTCCTTTGAATGTCGTGGACCTCGGATTGATTTATGAAGTCAAGGCCGGCACCGACGCCGTCGATGTCAAGATGTCGGTAACGTCGCCGGCCTGTCCCTCCGGCGCCACGATCGCGGAAGACATTCGCTCGAAACTGAGCAATGCGGGATTCCCGAATCCAAATGTTCAGATTGTGATGGAACCGGCGTGGTCGCCGCAGCGGATTTCGGAAGCGGGCCGCAAAACCCTGGGGATCAATTAGCCACAAACTTTAGGCTGCGCGCTACCGCGCTTGCGCTTCGCGAAACAAAAAGGCACAAAAGAGAAGGTCTCTTTTGTGCCTTTTGTGCTTTTTGTGGCTAATTACTATCTGCCGCGGTGAGCCAACTCGATCTTGACCAACTCTGACTTCTCGCTATCGCCGAGGTTCTTACCGAAGGTGAGTTCGTCAACCATCTGCTTCACCTTCTGAGCCTCGCGCGCTTGCTGCCGGGCCATCTTCTCTTCTTCCGCGGCAGTTTCCGGCGCCTCCCCATGCTCACGGACGCGAGCCACATCTACCTGGTTCAAAACGAGGTTGTGATCGAAATTCTCCAACGGAACTTCATGGCCGCCGGCATAAACGCCGTGCTTGCCGTACTTCTTGTTCCACTCGGCAACGCTGGCGGTCTTGTACATGTTCTCGATGATCTTGCGCCAGCCGATTCCGGTGTTGTACGCGCAGAAGGAAATCTCGCCGAGTTGCGTCGCGTACGGAATGATGCACATCTCGGTGCGGCGGAAGTCATAGTTGAACAGATCCTGGAACCACATTCCTGCGACGAACAGGAAGTTCCAGGGATCATTGCGGCGTTTCTGGATGTCTTCCATCGTGCGATCGCCGGACACCTTGCCGTAACTCTTGCCGGACAAACCGAAGGACTTGTCGAACTTCCTCATGATGTCCGAGAGCGTCAGGCTCGGCGGTCCGCCGAACGGGTTGTAGTTCTTCAGAAGCGCCAGCGCCATCATGGCGTTCGAGAACCACTTGCTGCGGCCGGAATCCGTGATCTTCTGCATGTCGGAAACGAGGCCGGGAATGTTCAGGAACTGAGGAACCGGAGCGAACTCCTTGGTTTCCTTGTTGATCATCATCGCCGTGCCGACGCCGCAGTTGGGATGGCAGCCGCAGCTGACCTGGCCCCAGTCCGCGCCGGGTCCATGGACGAGGTCCGCGAAGTCCGCGAACGCGCCCATCATCGAAAGCGGGAACCAGTCGCGCGTCGGTTCGGTCACTCCGACCTGTGTCTTCACGTCGTTCGCGAGGTGCGAAAGTGTGTAGCGCTGGCGCAGACGGCGTTCCGGAGTAATGTCTTCGTCGCGGCCGGTAAATGAAACCGGCTGGAAGGCAATGAACGCGATCTTCTTCGGGTTGTCCATCGCGAAACGGATGATCGATCCGACCTGATCGTTGTTGACGCCGTTAACCAGCGTCACAACCAGGATGATTTCGACGCCGGCTTCGTGCAGATTGTTGATCGCGCGGAGCTTCACATCGAAGAGATTGCCGATCTGGCGATGGCTGTTGGCATCGTTTCCGATACCGTCGAACTGCAGGTAGGCATAGCGCAGGCCGGCTTCGGCGGCCTGCTTCGCAAATTCCTTGCTCTTGGCGAACTCGATACCGTTCGTCGCCGCCTGGACGCTGGAATATCCGATCTTGCGGGCATACGCCACCGCATCCAGGAAGTAGGGCGACATGGTTGGCTCGCCGCCGGAGAACTGAATGGACATCTGACGCCGCGGTTTGATCTGGATGGCGTTGTTCATGATTTCCATGATTTCTTCCCAGGTCAGTTCATGAACGTAGCCCACCTGGTTGGCGTCCATGAAGCAGGGGTCGCACATCATGTTGCAGCGGTTCGTCAGATCAACGGTCAATACGGAGCCACGGCCATGTTTGATGGTGCTGCTGCCGTGATTGTGGAGGTCCTTGTCGTTGTGTGCCGGAATGTCCCGGCCGGGGAAGTTCTGTTCGATCCACTCGAGGAACTTGACGTCGATGGCCATCAGGTCTTCGGTCTTCCCGTGTTGCGGGCATTCCTTGACCATCCAGACCTGACCGTCGCGCTCGATGATCGAGGCTTTGACTTCTCCTACCTTCTCATGAAGGAGCTTCGTCCAGTCCGCCTTGCCGTTCGTGATCGCTTCACGCGCTTCTTTCACGCATTCCGGACAGAGCGAGTCGGTCTGGCGAGGCCAGCCGAGAACCGGCTTGGTCTTCTGCCACGACTTCAGCAACGGCTTTTCCGTCCACTTCGGCGTGAAAGCCGGATTGGGATTGAACCGGTTAAAGTACTGGATGGTATCGAAGGCAACACCGGCGCCGTAACAAACGGCCGCATCCACATACTTCATGGCGCGCTTTCCGAGCTTCGCCTTTCCTTGGGTTCGGGCGCTATAGTCGGTTTGCGGAGTTTCACCTACGGTCTGTTCCAAACTAGACAAGCTACCTCCTTGAATAACAGGTGCAATTACCGGATGAGAACGTCGGGAGGCCGTTGGAGCTGGCCTTTAAAACAAGGGGGTAAGGATAACGCAACAAATTTGAAATCTTCAAGACAAATCGGCACAACTGCCAAATTTTGAATGAATTAGCGGGAACGAACGATCTCGATGGAGACGTAGTTGACCCTGGGTTCCACAACTGGGGAGATTTTCCGGACCAGAATACGAACCTGCGGAGTCGGGAATCCGTCGAGGATCCCGGCGGCCAGAAGCTCCGCCAGGGTCTCTATAAGGTGGAAGTGCCGGCTTCCACAAACCTCCATGACTAGAACGGCGACCTTGGAATAATCGAGGGCATCCTTCAAGGAATCCGTTCTGGCCGCTTTGGCCGAATCGACCCAGATCTCGATATCGATGGAAAGGCGCTGTTCGATCGTGCGTTCTTCAGCGGTGACCCCGATGTTGGCGACGCAATCAATGGCGGAAATCAGAATTTTGTCCATGGGTCGCTCACCTGTCCGTGTCATCCAACGGCTCCCGGCCCCCAAAACCGGTTTCTATATCGTGCCAGTATTCGATCCGCTCTTCGCCCAACTGCCAGCAGAGATAAACCACCCGTCCCTGACGGACGTAGGGGAAATCGCAGAGCCCCTTCTCAGCATCCTTTAGAATGACACCCATATCCTTGATTTGATGAATCAGGAACATCAGGTGGGAAACCGATTCGACGTACTCCACCCCTGCCTTGCTGAAACCATCGAAAGCGGACGCGTCCCGCGCTTTCTGGACTTCCGGATTCAGTTCCCGGACGTGCCCCCAGGCTTCGCCGATCTCGCCGAGCAGCGTGCGCAGAGTGGGAAGCAGAGCTTCGGCCTCCGCCAGGGTGAATATCCGCTCGTCACTCAATGTTCCAACCAACGCTCGGCTTCGATCGCCGCCATGCAGCCGCTGCCGGCCGCTGTGATGGCCTGGCGGAAAACGGGATCCTGAACATCGCCGCAGGCGAAAACGCCGGGGATGTTCGTGCGAGTAGAATCCGGATGGGTTTTGACGTAGCCCTTTTCGTCGAGGTCGACCTGTCCTTTGAAGATGTCGGTGTTGGGATTGTGGCCGATAGCGACAAACAACCCGTCGATCTTCATTTCGGAAGGCCTCTGGGTTTTGACGTTCTTCAGCCGGAGGCCCGTCACGCCGGTTTCCCGGGACCCGACGACCTCCTCGACAACCGTATCGACAACGAAATTGACTTTCGGATTGGCTAGGGCGCGATCCTGCATGATTTTGGACGCGCGAAATGTGTCCCGCCGGTGAATGAGCGAAACCTTGGTGGCGAACTTGGTCAGGAATGTCGCTTCTTCCATCGCGGAATCGCCGCCGCCGACAACCGCGATTTCCTTGCCGCGGTAAAAGAAACCGTCGCAGGTGGCGCAGGTGGACACACCGTGGCCCATCAATTGAATTTCGGTTTCGATGCCGATCAGTTTTGCGGACGAGCCGGTCGAGATCACGACCGTCTTCGTTTGAATCTCCTGATCGCCGTAATAGACGCGGAACGGATGTTCTTTCAGTTTCACGCCATGGACATAACTGTTCACGATTTCCGCGCCGAAGCGCTGCGCCTGCTTGCGCATCTCTTCCATGAGCTGCGGGCCCATGATGCCTTCCGCGAATCCGGGATAGTTCTCGACCAGCGTCGTCAACGTGAGCTGACCGCCCGGCTCCTTGCCTTCGATAAGGAGCGGCTGAAGATTGGCGCGAGCCGCATAAATCGCCGCGGTTAGACCCGCCGGGCCCGATCCGATAATGACCATGTTTCGCATGTCAGAAACCTCGTTCCAGAAAGAATCCCATAAGTTACCACAGCTGGGATCGGCCGCGGATGGCGCGGATGATGCATATGCGTAGTAAGATCTTCGGGACGCGCCCGTAGCTCAGCTGGATAGAGCATCGGACTTCGAATCCGGTGGCCGGGGGTTCGAATCCCTCCGGGCGCGCTCAGATTACAGATTCTTCTCCGCCGTGTTCCTGGCTTCGAATGCCATATATGCGATGAAGACGAATCGCAGAAGCTCGAAGAAGCCCTGCATCGATTGGGGACTGCTGTTCAGTAGCAGTGTGATAACGCCGAATATGGCGACGTGAATCCCCGCCTTCTTGTATTCCACATTGTACAGAGCTCCCAGGCCTGGAATCAGACCCAGCCAGAAGGCTTTCCGCGGACTGCGCGGCCGCACGGCGGCCTGAGGCCGCGCGGCAGGCGGCGGCACTTCCGGCGTAATGACTCGAACGCCGCGCCCTGAATGAAGGTCGCGCCGCAGGCGTTCGAGATCCGCTCGAACTTCCGATGCGTGCTGGTACCGGAACTGGCGCTCCTTTTCCAGAGCTTTGTCGATGCTTCGATCGAGATCGAACGGAAGGCTGGGATTCAAGCGCCCTGGCGGAGTCGGGTTCCGGTTGAGGATGGCATCGTAAACAACCGCGGCGCTCGGCCCCGGGAAGGCTTGAGTTCCGGTTGCCATCTCATAAAGAACAACACCGAAGGAAAAGAGATCGGTACGCTCGTCGACATCCTCGGCCCGGGCCTGTTCCGGCGACATGTACGCGACGGTGCCTAAGGTTGTGCCGGGCGACGTGAGGTCTTTGCCCGCGGTTGTCGAGATCTCAAGGCCGGCCGCATTCTGCGGCGCAAGCTTCGCGAGACCGAAATCCAGAACTTTGGCCTGCCCCTGCCGCGTCACGAAAACGTTCGCCGGCTTGATATCGCGATGGATGATTCCCTTGGCGTGTGCCGCCTCGAGCGCTCCTGAAATCTGAACGCCGATGTCGAGGAGTTCTTCGAGCCGAAGCGCCTGACCATGAATCCGTTCCTTCAGTGTCTGTCCATCGAGATACTCCATAACGATGAACGGCCGGGCGTTGTACTCACCGATGTCGTAGATCGTGCAGATCTGAGGATGATTCAACGCCGAAGCGGCGCGGGCTTCGATCCGGAATCGCTCGAGCGCCTGTGAATCCTTCGACCATTCTTCGGGAAGAAACTTGATGGCGACGGCACGGCCGAGCCGGCTGTCTTCCGCTTTATAGACGACGCCCATGCCCCCGCTGCCGAGCTGCTCGACTATCCGATAGTGCGAGACCGTCTGCCCGATCATTTAGTAAGAATGCATCATTGCATCATTGCAAGTTGCTGCATTTCTAAATCTGGAATGAAAAAACTTCCAATGATGCAATGTTGCACTGCACTGTGTCACGAGGCGGTTGATTTCCATTCCACTCGAATCACGCCGGGCTGTTGTGCAAGCGCCGGCAGGAAACCCGGAACTCGGGCATCCGGGAGGCGTGCCCGCCACTCCAGGGCATATTCGAAGCGCTGGACGTCCGGATCGCGGCTGTAGGCAACGGAGCTCGATGCCACGATACAGCTCTGCGCCGTCAATCGCGATCGAATCTCTTCTTCCGACGGACCTTCCGCCGCAGTGACGACGACCAGTTCAGCGATGTGCTCCCGGATGGAGTGTTCTTCAACCCACTTCAATCCCCACAGCACCGCCAGACCCAGCGCCAACCCGCATAAGCCGAGAAAGAGTTGTCCGCCACCGAAACAGAGTCCGATGATCGTCACAAACCACAGCGTCGCGGCGGTTGTAATGCCGACCACCATATTGTCCCGCCTCAGAATGGCGCCTGCCCCGATGAAGCCCATTCCGGACAGGATGCCCAGCGGCAACCGCATCAGATCCAGCACCACGAACGAGGAGGATGATTTGCCCGCTGTGTCCATCAGCAGATTGGCCTGAATCATCGAAATGGAGGCCGCAAGGCAGACCAGAAGCGTCGTGCGCAGGCCGGCGGGCCTTCCGCGCGAGCTCCGGTTGATCCCGATCAGTGTTCCGGCGAGGACGGTAAGCGCCAGCCGGATTGCGACTTGCGTCCATCCAATCTCGGTGGGCACAGCTCGAACCCCTTAAAGACATCCGGCACGAAAGGGGCCCAAACGGGGGACTGGTCACTTTTTAAGGCCCAAACTGTTTCGTTTGGAAACATTTTGACCAACACAAGTGACCTGTCCCCCGTTGGGCCCCTTTCGTGCCGGATGTCTACTTCGCGACGGCCTGCGCGACGCTTCGCCGTTTCAGGTTCAGAAAGACGGGCGCAATTTCAAACGGCATCTTTTCCCGCGCAAACAACGGCGTTGCGGGTTTCGCCTGAATCAATTCCACATGATCGTCCCAGGGATCGATATGGAGCCGGCTGCCGATCGGCAAGGCTGCGACCTGGTCGATCTTTTTCGTTTCCAATTTAGGAGAGCCGGCCATGAGGTCGGCCATGCGGCGCACTTTCCCGCCGCTCGCGATCATGTTGCCCAGGTGGGGTGTCAGGAGATTCGGCAGTTGCGGTCCACGGTTCTGCAGCGCCCGCAGAAACAAACCGGCGTTGCCGAGTTTGTCTTTGTAAGGCGACGCTTTCATGAATTCGGCGGCTTTGGCGTCCGCAGCTGCTTCTTCTTTCTCGTCGCGCTTCAACGTCAGCCATTTGAAGGTTTGCGTATCGTCGAACAGCAGCCGGTCGCTGAACGCATATTTCGTGTCGATCTGATGACCAAGCGAGATATGCGCGAGTTCATGCGCCAGTATCGACGCAAGGCTGGCTTCATCCGGCAGAACATCGATCAGGCCGCGGCTGACCACGACCGTGTTGCCGACGGTGAATGACTCGAGGGGCGTCGTTAGAAGGACGCGCGCCCGCACGCCGGGCTCGATATCCAGATTGTTCGTGACTTCAAGATTGTTGAGCACAGTCTCCATCACCTGATCGACGGGGCCTTCCGGCGCAAGCAATCCCGCGCTCTGGATCCGGTTGAGCGTGTTGTCCTCCGCCTGGCGTTCCCAGGATCTGAGGTTCTGAACGGGGGCCGGCGTGTCGCCGGCGTCGGCGCTGTCCTGAACCCGATCGGACTCTACGGAAATCTCCGTCAACTCTTGCTGTTGATTGGCACCCGCCGCGTCATAGCCCCAAAGCCGGGTCTGCCCCTTGAAGCGAAGTTTCCTGGTGTCCATGAGGTACGCAAAATCCGACTCTTCCGTGTAGATGTATGTCGGCAGCCATAAATCCTGCGCCAGGTTCTCCCGCCAGCTGTCGAAGTGAAAATAGTTATTGGAGCCCGACGACGGCGTGTACGTTCCATTGAAACGGACAATATTGAAGTCGCGGTCTTCAATCCAGATCCGGCCGATGAATGCTGTCCGGTGCGCTCCGCGCTTTGGTTTCACATCGAAAACGAAGCAGCGCACCTGGCCGAGGAATTCTCGACGCACATATGCAAAGTCATAGTTCGCACGATCAAAGTTCTTCTCGTCGATAAAAATCATGCTCGCGAAACCACGCGGCAGATATTCGATCTTGAAGGGCGACTCGATCAGCTGTCTGGTCCTCGACATGAAGCCGGGAACCGGCAGCAGCGAATTGTCTTGAACGCCATGCTTCATGTCCAGTTTGGAGAGAAAGTATTTGTCGCCTGTGGGAACGGCCCCGAGATCACGATCCGGCGCCAGGTTCTGGATGTAGGTTTCAACCATCGGCGTGAACTTCGTCAGCGCCTTCATCAGCTCCCGCTCGCGCTGAAGAGCCCGGTCCACAACGCGGTCCGCCGTCAAAGCCGGAGAATTCGAGTCCGCCGGAGCCTGGGCCAGTTCGGTGATTGCGGTGAAGGCGCACAAAGCGAGCGCGGCCACGAGAATCGTCATGGATCTGAATTTCATGTAAGGCCTCTTAAAAACACAGCTGCTCAAAAAGCCAACTGGAAAATGATGTGGACCGTTGCGGCCGAGTCCACCGGCTGGCCCGCACGCATCGCAGGCTTGAATCGAATCTGTCCGGCGGCTCGCATCGCAGTTTCGTCCAGGCCATGCCCGAGACCACGCACGACGTCGAGTACGGAAATCTCGTCGGTCGCCTTGAATAAAACATGAACGAGCACCTCGCCCTCTACCCGAAGCTTGCGGGCTTCTTCGGTGTATTCGGGCTTGGGCTTGTAGACAATCTCAACGGGTTTATCGGGAGGCCCGGCATTCATTTTCTTCGGCGCCGGCAGCGGAGCAGCGTCCGCGACCGCATCGAATCCGCCCTGCCGCACGCTGCGAATGACGGCGCCCGGATAACTGGAGGGAGCAGCAGCAGCAAAGCTTCCGCCAACAGCAATACCGGCGGCACGGTTGGAATTCTTCGCGGGAACTCCGTTCGGATTGCCGAATCCACCCGTTTGAACATCGTGGGCCGGGGCATTCGGCATAGCTGCAGCGGAATCGCTTTTCGTCGAGAAGACTCCGGTCTGGACAGCAAGCCGCGGAGGAGCGATGGCCGCCGGCGGCGCATCGATATGAGGCAGCGCTATCGGCGCCGGCACCGGGGCGGCAGGATCTTCGACTTTCAGGACCTTCGGAATCGGAACTTCATTCTTCGGTTCCGGCTCTGCTTTCCGAAGCGGTTCGATGACAGCAGGCGCCGGCTCGCGCGGCGGCTCGAGACGGCGCGAAGCGGACGTCGTTTCGACAAGCGTTACCGGCTTTTCGACTGGCGGCGCGACCAGAACAACGTCGTGGTGGACCTTCAATGAACTTGTAAATATCAGCGGCAGAACGATAACGAGCAGAAGCATTCCGATATGTATCAGGACGCTTATGCCGAAAGCGCCGGCTCTCGGATCGGACTTTTCAAAAGTCGGGAAAATTTCAATGGTCTGCGGCGCCTCCGCCGGGTGATTTCCATCGGCCGCAACACTTCGGCGAAGGCGGGGCCGGGTAAACCTCGCAGTGCACACGCTGGAACCGTCATCGGTCAATGCCTTTTGATCCGATAGGTTAAGACGGAGAAGCTCCTCGTAAAACGGTGGCACCCATCGCCTCCTTCTGAAATTCCACGGCCGCCCCGGCATGGTTCTGCCGCGGCTGGCGGTAACTTCGAGGGAAACGTTTTAGCAAACGAAACTCCAGCGCTTACGGCTGGAGATTCATGCGGTGCATCGCGCTAAAATATCGGCGGCGCAGACGCAGAAACCTGCGCCTGCTTTCAGATTAAATGCACGTGCGCTGTCAATGGCTTCATGAACTCTTTTTCGTAACAGCCAAGTACTTGTTCGTTTCTCGAACAAACAATTTCATGTGGCGTTGCCATCTGCACGTTTTCCCCTCCACTACCCCGGGCCTAACTGCTAGAATCCAAAGCATGCGCCCGTAGCTCAGATGGATAGAGCGTTGGTCTCCGAAACCAAAGGTCGGACGTTCGAATCGTCTCGGGCGTATTGAGGAGGTCACTAACAGGGTGACCTCCTTTCTTTTGGTTCCAGATAGCCCCAATGGCTAATCGCTGGTTCTTGCAAAGAGGGCAGGCTGACTACGGCTTTTTTGCGACGATCTTTCCGTTTTCCAAAACGATAATTGGAGTGCCGTACATTTTCGCAATCTTTCTCGCTGCGTGGCGCTCCCTTACTGGACTTCTTCACTTGAAGATAGTAGCAAGCATGGACGCAAGCTATTTAGCGACACGGTCCACATCAATTTTCTGCAAAGGCGTGTAGGAGAATCACGGTCAGGTTCGGGAACGCCAATGAAGTACCATGCCGCCAGACATGCGCGATTCTCCGACACGAACAGGCGACATCAACCACGTAGCCGGCATCTACCATTCGAAGTGTCACTCGGAAGAGCGCACGATCCTCGAAGGTCAGAGGTTTCCCCGTTGCGCGCGCTGCAATGCAGATACGGTCTGGCTTTTCGTCCGGCCGGCAGGAGCGCCGAAAACGGCGCTGCAGGCTGCCGGAAATTGAAACACGCAATCAGGCGGTGCGGTTGTATTTCTGACTGAGCTTGGTTTTAGGTTCGTCGGCTTTGACGATATCGGCCTCGTTCCATTCGCGCTCGCCAAGTCCTTGAATGCTGACCAGATAAACGTTTTCCCCGCGTTGCTTCTTGATAAAGCCGATGCGTTTGTTCTTGATGTTCTCGACTCTGTCGCCCATTTCGAACTTTGGATTGCTCATATCTAACATTCTAGCCTCAGATCGCGCGGATGGACCAGATTCTCGTCCTTTTACAAATCCTGCCGTCAGGCGCCCGTCCCGAGTACAATCATGCGGCGGATATGGCGTGGATATTATTGATCGCACTGCATGTGCGGGCGACGTGGGCGGGGCTGGTTTATACCGGTTTCGCAGACCTGAAGGGCTGGGCCCCCGGACAGATTTTTTTTCTGGGTCTGGTGGTCATGCTCGCGCTCCTTGCGCGTTCGTCCCTGACAGCGGCGAGACTGGTCCGGATTCCCGTGGCCGTGCTGGCGATCGTGCTGGTGCTGGCCGGTTGGTCCGCCCGGACGACAGGCGACACGTTTCACGTTCTCACGACCGAATCCGGAAAGACGCGATGGGAAATGCTCCGAAGTTCGGCCGAAGCGGAAGCGGATCGATACCTCGCTCTCGACGCGCTGCTGGCGTTGCTGACGATCGCGGCATCATTCCGGTTCAAACCGAAACCGGTGCCTTACCGCGCCATCATCGCCGCATCTGCCGGCGTGCTGCTGACGGCCGGGGCCCTGCCTCATCCAAAAGATCCGCGGCTTGAGAGTCCGCTGCTCGCGTTATTGAAAGGACAAGGCGCGGCACTGCGGCCCACCACGGTGGATGCCGTCGCGGATGTGAGGTCGTTGCGCTACGGCGTGGTCGACATTCCCGCAAACATACGCGCTGCGCTGCAGAAGTCTCGCGCCACGCTGCTGCAGAAAGGCCGTCATCCGAACATCGTGCTGGTGTTCATGGAGTCAACCGGCTATCGCCAGATCCAGCCGGGCGGAAACTGGAATCCAACGGTGACGCCCTCGCTGTATTCGCTGAGCCGTAATGGCGTTCTTTTCACCACCGTCTATGCGCCCTTCCCGGGCACCGTCCGCGCTCATCTCTCGGTGATGACGGGCGGCAAGATCATTACCTGGGGCAGCGTCTACAAGGAACTCGCGCACCGGTATCTCGGCCCCACGCTGCCGGGCGAGCTTAAAAATCGCGGCTACCGGACCGGCTTTTTCTCCGCGGCTTTTCTCGACAGCGAAAACATGGACGGCTTTTACGACCGGCTGCCCTTCGACGAAAAACTGATTCCCGAGCGCATGCCGGAGTCGTATCGGAATGAACATGCCTTCAACAGCTGGGGCATCGATGATCGCGAAGTCGGGGATCGCGCCGTGGCGTGGGCGAAGAAAGGCAACGAACCGTTCTTCATGACCATCAATCTGGACGCGACGCACCATCCTTATGATGTGCCGGACGGCTTCCCGCTCGTGGAGGCCAACAACGAAAACGAGAACCGCTTCGCCAACGCGCTTCACTTTACCGATTCGGTTCTGGGCGGGCTGGTCCAGGGCCTGAACGAAGCCGGGCTCGACGATACGCTGTTTCTTGTCATCGGCGATCACGGCGAAAGCTTCGGAGAGCTTCATCCGGGCAACTTCACGCATCGCAATTTTATTTATGAAGAGAATGTGCGGTCTTTTCTCCTCATCGCCGACCTCAAAAAAAGACTTTCGCCGCTCACTGTGGACTTTCCCGCAAGCCACGGCGATGTGCTCTGGACGACGCTCGACATGCTCGACGCCGAAGGAACGCCGGGCTCGCTTTTCGAACCGAAGGGCAAGATCGAATACTTCTATAAAAACACGTATCCCGAGCTGTGGGGCCTGCGCGACGGAGAGTGGAAATTCATCGAGTCCGTGCTGCCCGGGCAGGACGAGGAGCTTTACCGCCTCGACCAGGATCCGCACGAGTCGCACAACCTCGCCACGCAATATCCGGCGCGCATGAACGAGTACCGCAAGCTCGCCACGCAGTGGTATATCGAGTCACAGAACGATTTCGTTGCCAGGCTCGAAGACTACCGCTTCGAAGGCGGCGAAACCCTGAAAGCCAACGACCTCAACGAAGAAGGGCCGAAGCGGCTCAGTTTCGGCACAGTTGCCAGGGACGACAGCTTTACTCCAGCCGACAGCATATCCGCCAAAGCGAAGATTGCGGTATTTACGAAGGACTTTCCTTACAAAGACGGTAAGACCCTGCTCTATCACTTCGAGGCTCCCGACGGCTCCGAACATCACTTCAGCTTCTTCCACGAACCGGACTGGAGCGACGTATACGTCTACCCGCAGCAATCCTTCAAGATGACGCCGGGTCTGTGGAAAATCAGCATCATGGACGGCAATCGCGAGCTGGTCCACGGCCAGGTGATCGTCACACCGTAGCCTGCAGTTCGTTACCAGTTCAGCTTCAACGCAAACTGCAGCTGCCGTGGATCAAATGCAGAGGTCGGGACGCCGGCTTGCGTATACAGCGGATTCACATCGGCAACATTAAACCGGTTGATAAGGTTGAAGACGTCCAATATGGCGTCGGCGTGCACCGTTTCGGAGATGCGGAGCCGCCTGCTGACGCGCATATCGGTAAAGATAGTGTGGGGTTTCGTTCCGGCATTGCGGCCGAGATTTCCGGGAACCGTGCCATCGATGAAACATGAAGCCTGGAAGAATCCGGTCGGCGAATATTTTGAAACGACGGGCGCATCGCCGCAGGAATCCGTGGCTGTGCCTGCAGACACGACATTGGGCCGGTCGGTATTGGCTCCGAAATCGAAGTTCGTATCGGAGCCGGTCAGGATCGCGAAAGGCCGGCCGGAACTGATTTCGAAAATCGGCGCGACCGTCCAGTCGCTCAGGACAGCGTGCAGATTGCCGGTGACCTTGCCCGATTGATAAACCGCGCTCCACACGAACCGATGACGCTGATCGAAAAGGGAACTCGACCGTTCGCTCGGATGAAGATTGTCCTGCGGTGAAAGCGGCGTCTCCAGGTCCGTCGAGTCGTCGATCGCGTGAGACCAGGTATAGGATCCCAGCATCTCCCATCTATTGCTGAAGCGCTTGCGCAGGTTGGCCGTGAATCCGTGATAGACCGAGTTGCCGTCCGATACATTCGGCGTCGTCCCGCTGAAAGGGACCGGCACGCCGAGTCCAAGCCCATATCTGGTTTCCACGGCCGAAACCAGCTGCTGTGCTAACGGCGGCAGGATCGTGCCGGTACACGTGACGCCATTCGTCGCCGCGCCGCAGTATGTCGGATTGGCTCCGGAACGTCTGAAGAAGTTGGTGACGGCGGCGGCAACATACGGGCCCAGCGTCGGGCTGACACCAAACTGATCGACCAGAAGAGGGTTCGTTGCAAAATCCGCTTTTTGTGCGGCCGTCAATGCCGGATCCGACATCGCCGCCTGCCAGTTCGATATCAGCGCGCTGTATATCGGCGGATTGAAGTCACGCGGCCGGTTCAGGTGGTGTCCGCCGTTAAAGCTGTAGGCGAGATCCAGCGCGAAGTTGTGGCCGAGGTCCCGCTCGATGCTGAAGTTCGCCTGTTGAGAATACGCGTACTCGAAATTCTTCCCCGTCGGAAGGCCGAAAGGCAGAATCGAGAGCGGGATTCCCGCGCTCAAATAGTTCTCGTTGACGAATATCGAATTGGGCAGAAACGAATCGAACCGCTGCTGATTCGGCAGGTAACCGAAACTCGCAGGCAAACAGCCCAGCAAGCCCTGAAAAATATTGGTCGCGTTGACGTTCGCGGCCGCAGCGCTGGAGTTCGTGCAAGGAGCCGGCGAACCTCCGGTCCAGGCAAACTGCGGGGTGCCTGCGCCATCGGCAATAGCGGAGTTGAAGATGAGCGCCAGCAGCGGATGATCGTAGAAAATACCGTAACTGGTACGGACGACGGTTTTGCCGTTATTCCCGGGATCCCACGCCAGGCCGATACGCGGCGCAAAATTGTTGGTATCTTGCGGCACGCCTTTGACAATTCCCAGCGCGTTCTGCGCATTTTGCGAGATCGTGTTGACGGCCGGAAATGTCGGAGTCAGCTCGACGTCGTATCGCACGCCGTAATTCAGCGTCAGGTTCTGCCGGAGGCGCCACGAGTCCTGCACGAAGCTTGCATACGTTGTAACGCTGAAAGCCTGATGCGGATTGCCTATGCCCTGGATAAACACCTGGGGCACGCCCAGGCCATAAGCCTGCACCGGGCTGAAGCTCGGAACCGCCTGTCCGCCGAACGTTGAAGGCAATCCGAACGACCCCGGCGCCAATTGGCCGAAGTTATACACGCCCCCAAAGTTCACGGTGAAGTCGGCCGCCAGTGGAAGGTGGTTGATGTCGCCCCCGAATTTTACGGTGTGGTGTCCGTGCTGCCAGGACAAACTATCTGTGACCTGATACCGTTCCTCGGTCCGCCGGACATAACTGAACGGTTCGCGGCCGATAAAAGCGAACCCGGGAATGTTCACAGCGACATCGCCGCCATGCGGATCCGGCGAGAAGTTGTACAGCAGGCCGCGCCGGGCGTACTGGAAACGAAGCTCATAGACCTTCGACGGCGAGATCGTCCACAAATATTGGGCCGTGATGCTGGCGTCGCGGAACGTTTGCTGCGAGGTGCGGGAGAACGAATTCTGTCCGAAATTTTCGGAAGGACCTTGCGCATTCACCTGTATTCCCGTCACCGTGCTCGGGCTGGCGCCCCCGCGCAGCGTCAGCTGGTGCGAGTTGTCGAAATGGTGGTCCAGACGCAGCGAGTAAATACTGGTGCCTTCGAAGACGGGAAAGTTGCCGCGGTCGGAATTCAAGCTGCTGAATGAAGCGGGCAGCGGAGCGCAGACCGGCGTTTGCGGTGTACACGTGCTGGCAAACCCTTGCCGTCCTCCGAACGCGATCGGCTGTGTTCCGGTTGTCGCCACAGCAGACGATGCGCCCGCCAGAAAAAGGTACGAGCTCAGGAATTGATTTGCCGGATTCGTTGAAGGAAGCGCGAGGGCGGCGGCGTTTGCGCCGATGAAGGCCGCCTGATCCGGCGTCACCTGGAGTGTCCCGAGGCCCGGAAGCGACAGCGGCGTCAGACCGAAATTGGCGGCGCCGATGCTGGAAAATCCCGTTTCATGCCGGCGGGTGCTCTCGAACGAGAAAAAGTAGAACGTCTTATCCTTTTTGAGCGGACCGCTGAAGGTGAGACCGCTCTGCACCCGCGTGTATGCCGGATTCGGCACGGTTGAGAACGGATTCACTGCCTGGATATTGCGGTTGCGGAGATATCCGAAAGCCGTGCCGTGAATGGCGTTGCCCCCGGACCGCGTCACGATGTTCACCACGCCGCCGGATGCCCGGCCATATTCCGCCGCGTAACCGTTCGTGATGAGTTGAAATTCCTGCACCGCCTCCTGCGAAACCGTCGAACGCACGCCATTCACGGAGTTATCCGTCGCGTCCGCGCCATCCACGTTGACGAGATTGGCGCGCGCCCGCTGGCCGCCGATGTTCAATCCCGAGGTTGGAGCGGCGCCGATCGAGGGCGTCGTATCCCTGGCCGTCTGGGAGTTGGTCAATGTGAAATTGATGTAATTGCGGCCGTTGATCGGCAGGTTGTCGATGCGCAGCTCATCTACGGTTGTCGCCAGCGACGTCCGCTGGGTTTCGATGATCGAGGCGTCGGCGGTCACCGTGACCTCCGCATTTACGCCCGGCAGCTGGAGCGTGATCGGCAGGTTCGCCACCTGGCCGACCGTCACCGTGATGCCTCTACCCGTCAGCTTGCTGAAACCGGAAGCCTGAACGGATATCGTGTACTGGCCCGCCGGAACGAAAAGAAATCGGTACGTCCCGGATGCGTCGGAAACCACGCTCTGCTCAAACGCGCTGGCTTCCGAATGCAGCGTGATCATTGCACCCGGCACAACCCCGCCCTTTGGATCAAAGATGGTGCCGCTCAGCTGCCCGCCCGTCGACAGGGACTGTGCGAATGCAGGCAGGGTCAAGGTCAATATCAACAGCGACTTGGCGAGACAAGACCACAGTTTCATGAACTCTCCAATTGAATCGGATTAATTGCGGTCAACAACGTTCCCCGTATTGTAAAGTAAACGGGTGCCTTGGCTGTGGCAAAGGCAAAAATCGGAAAAACGCCCGCTGCAATGATTTCAATACAGATTACGAAAAGCACAAAGCCGGCAAACAAGCCCGACGAAACCGCGTTGGGATTCGGGCAGATCTTCACGGACCATTGGTTCCGCTGTGATTACCAGGAAGGAAAGGGCTGGCATGATGCCAGGGTCGAGCCCTATGGCGAACTGAGGCTCAATCCCGCCGCGGCGGTTCTTCACTATGCGCAGGAAGTTTTCGACGGGCTGAAAGGTTTTCGCGGCGTCGACGGCAAAATCCGTCTCTTCCGCCCGGATATGCACGTGCGGCGCCTGAATCGTTCCGCCGAACGCCTTTGCATGCCGCAGCTCGATCCGGAGCTGGCTCTGGCCTCGATCGAAAAGCTGGTCGATATCGATCGCGACTGGGTGCCTCACAATATCGGCACGGCCGTTTATATCCGTCCGACGATGGTGGCGACAGAAGCGTTTCTGGGAGTGCGGCCAGCCAAGTCCTACACCTATTTCGTGATTCTTTCTCCGGTCGGCGCCTACTATTCGACCGGGATGGCGCCGGTGCGTCTTCGCGTGGAAGAGCGCGACGTCCGGGCCGTCGAAGGCGGACTGGGTGGCGCGAAGGCCGGGGCCAACTATGCGGCAACGCTGCGGGCCGGCGAGCGGGCGAAACATGACGGCTTTGCGCAGGTGCTTTATCTGGACGGCATCCACCGGAGGTATCTCGAGGAAGTCGGCACCATGAACATCATGGTGAGAATCGGCGACCGGATCGTCACGCCTCCGCTCGGCGGAACAATTCTTGCCGGCGTCACACGCGATTCCGTTCTGTACTTGATGCGCTCCTGGGGCATGGACGTTGAGGAGCGGCAGATTTCCATCGACGAAGTCGTCGAAGCGCACCATCAAGGCGCGCTCAAAGAAGTATGGGGAACCGGCACGGCGGCCGTGATCTCTCCGGTCGGTGAGCTGGTGTACAAGGACTCGGCGCTCACCATTCACAACAATGCGACGGGTGAGCTGACGCAGCGCCTTTACGACGCAATCGTTCGAATCCAGTATGGACAGGCAGAGGCGCCAGCCGGCTGGATTGTCGAAGTCTGACCCGCGCTACATCTGCTTATCACACAGCTTGCCGAGCGTCGCGATGGCGCGCTCCATGGAATCATTGAGAGGATGGCCGCAGCTCAGCCGGATGTGGTTCCCGAACCGCTGCGTCGGCGAAAAGGTCATTCCGGGCACGATGCTGATCTTCTGTGACGCCGCGGCGCGAAACAGTTTCCACGAGTCGATCGCAGGTGGCAGCTCCACCCACAGCACGTGCCCTGCGGCAGGACGAGAGATTTTCGTTCCCTCCGGGAAGTACCTGGCCGCGGCCTGGCTGTGGCGTTGGACCTGCTGCGCGAGTGTCTGTCGAAGACTGCGCAAGTACCGGTCGTAGCCGCCGGAATCGATGAATTCCGCAATTGCCAGCTGCGGCAACGACGGCGATCCCAGCGTGTTGATGAATTTCAAGCGCCTGACTTCGTCGCGATAGCGGCCGCCTTCAATCCAGCCGATGCGAAAGCCGGGGGCAAGCACTTTCGAAAAAGAAGAACACAGGAGAACGAGCCCTTCGGAGTCAAATGCCTTTGCGGTCTTCGGGCGAGTGCCGTTGAAGGCCAGATCGCCGTAGATGTCGTCCTCAATCAGCGGAACGTTATGTCTGGTCAGCAGCGCCACCAGGTTCTTCTTGTATTCGTCATCCAGAATGAATCCGAGCGGATTGTGGCCATTCGCAATCGTGACGCACGCTCGCACCGAATGCTTCCGGATAGCGCGGGAGAGCGCATCCAGGTCCATGCCCGTCCGGGGATGCGTCGGTATTTCGATCGCCTTCATTCCGAGCGATTCGATGATGTGCAGGATCCCGAAGTACGTCGGGCTCTCGATCGCCAGCACCTCGCCGGGACGGGCGACGGCGCGCATCGCCAGATTCAAGGCCTCCATCCCGCCACAGGTAATGATCACGTCATTGGGAGAAAAGGTGCATCCGAAGCCGGTCGCCCGGCGCGCGATCTGACGGCGCAGGGGCTCCAGGCCGGTCGCCAGTTCGTATCTGGCGCTGTGGGTTGGGTTATTCCGCGCGATCCGGTTGATGATTTTGTTGAGCCTCGCGTTCGGATACAACGAAGGATTCGGCGACGCGGCGCCCAGTGGAACCATAGTGTGATCGCCGAGACACTTCACCACTTCATCCAGAACTCCGCTCACGCCAACGTCCGTGGGCACGCCGGCTTTGGGCTGGAACTCGGGCTCGGGCACGAGTTCCGCGTATGGCACCCTAACGTAAAAACCCGATTGGGGCCGCGGCTCGATCCAGCCCTGATTCTCCAGCCAGAAATACGCCTGCAGCACGGTCGAGACACTGACTCCCTGTTGGCGCCGCAAGCCGCGGATCGAGGGAACGCGATCGCCGGCCTGGAGGGCGCCTTTGCGGATCTGCTGCTCGATCTGGCGGGCGACTTTCAAATAGAGCGGTGGCTTCAGCGCTTGCATCGATTTCATAGGCCTACTGTACGCGCAAGCAGGGGCTTCGTACAGATTCAGAAATATGCGAATCGCAGGAGTACAGTTTCCGGTTGTACCCGCCGGCCCGCAGCAGACCTGAATCTGTTGCAAGCGGGGCGGCCCGCCTACGCTATCGTCATGATCACGAAAATCATAATTGCGGCAATGCTGGCACAGGTGTCCTTCGCATCCACAGATGTCGATGAACCTCGTATCCCGTTCAGTTTCGTGCGCGATTCTCTCGTGGTCATTCCGGTCATTTTGAATGGACACGGCGAGTACCGGTTTCTTCTGGATACGGGCGCGACGCACAGTATCCTCTCGAGCCGGGTGGCCGATCGGCTGAACATTCCGGCTGGGCGGAGTGAATTTCTAATTACGGCAGCGGGCAACGTGCCGGTCACCATTCGCACGATGGAGACAGTGCAGATCGGCGGCGTCCGCATCATGCAGATGCAGATTGCCGTCGCGGATTTTGAGCTGTTAAGGACGCTGCAGGTCGATGGGATCATCGGCGCGGATTATTTGAGGCGGTTCAAGGTCTCGATCGATTACGAGCACCGGGAGTTGAGTATCCGGCGCTAACCTGGAAAACGGGGAAATTAGCCGCAGATGACGCGGATGACGCAGATGGGGGCGCATCATGAAATTCGTTTTTGCGCCCCCATCCGCGTCATCCGCGTCATCTGCGGCTAATTTCCCCGTTTTCCTATCTGATGCGAATCGGCAGCGACATCGTTTCCGTAACGATCTGCTCGGTGACTTTTTCGAACGTGTCGATATCGAATGGCTGGCCGACGTGGTTTCCGGCGAGGTCTTCGATTCCGGTATTCACATTCAGATGATAATCGCCGGCCTTCCAGGCTTCACGCGGCGTAAAGCGCCACTCTGTTTCCTGCCGCGCAATCGACACGGTGCCCGTCACATTACCTTGCGGGCCTGAAATCTGGAGCATCCGTTGCAGCAGCGGATAATTCATCGGAGTCGGCAAACTCACCACAATCGGGTCAGCCGTTCCGGCCTTCGGCGCCGTCACACGCCATTGCTTCGGGTCCGGCGGCGTTCTCTGCGCGGGGCCACCGCGGAAAGACTTGCGGAATCCTTCCACCATCGCAACGCCACGCGCATCCGGCCACTCGCGATCGATCACGATCGTGTACTGTTTTCCTTCCATGATCGGCGGCCCGATCTTCTGATTCGAGGTCAGCCCGCGTTTGATGCGGCCGGGATCGAAAGTCATCGTGAGGCGCTTAAACCCCGGATCCCATAACTCCTGGCTGCGGAGAAAAACACTGTCCATGCCCTGGAGAACTTTGCCCTTCTCATCGAGAACATGCATATATTGCGCAGCGACACCGCGGCTCATCGGAGCCGAGAAATAGATGTACAAGCGGAGTTGGTTGCTCGGTAGAACATCCCCGGAGGGATAGATCTGCACCACGCGGGTGATCGGAGTTGTTTCTTTGGGCGGGCCGTCGAAAGTTTTCTCGACGGGCGCGCCGGCCGGCGGATGGAAAACGGCGCGGTACCGGACTCCTGCGGAAATTGGAAAATTCGGACGGAAGGCGAGAGTGCCTTGTTGTACGGAGTATGTACCAAGAAGTGGAGGCACGTCCCCAACCGCTGCGTATACAGCAAAAAGGGAAGCCCAACCAGCGGCGGGCGGCACGGCGGGAGCCTTCCAGCCGGCGACTTTGAAGCTTGCGCCGTCGAACTGGAGGGATACGGCCTGCCCCGCCGCAGTCATCCCCATCAGGAGGAGGACTGCGGCTGCGGCAAGCGAAGGTCTACAGCGAAACACGGGCAAATTACGGCAGAGCGGTTGTCGATAGATTGACCGGTCCGGCTCCGGCTTTGCCGGTCAGAAGCAGCACGCTGGAATTGTCGATCTGGGCAATGTGGCGCACATCCGAGAGGCCGGAAATCTTGTCATAAGGAACGCCGGCAACATCGGTCACCGTCGGCTCGACGATTGCAGGATACTTCTCGAGGTTATCGGCCTTGAGCTTCACGACGCCGAAAGCGCTGTTGGCGATGAGAATGTACTCGTGGCCATCCTTCTTATAAGGAACCATGTCGAGAGGCTGATTGCCCGCGCCAAGATCAGCGATTTCCACGCCTTTGATCTTCGCGCCCGGCTTCAACTCGCTCACCGGGATCTTCACCAGCGGCGTGCAGGTATAGGCGGCGAGAACGTACTGCTGACCGGAGATCGTGTAAGGAACGAAAGTCCGGATCGGCGACGCCGTTTCATATCGGCCGTGGGAGGAGTGCCAGATCTGGAGAGTGGCGCCCTTCGGGGCAGCGTTAAACGGATAAGGAATCGAGCGCAGAGCCGAAGACCATTCTTCGTTCGACAGGCCGGCCACCATCACGTTGCCGTTGATGTAAGACATGTCTGTGATCGTCTGCATGCGCGGATTCTGGCGGGCGCTGGCATTTGCAACCGGCGCGTCCGCGAGGCTGACGGAGGCATATTTCGCGTTGTCGAGCGGCAGCGCCGAAACTTTGCCGGAGGCATCGACTTTCATGATGAGAGGCATGGCATCCGGGCCGCGGCCGCGCGAAGCCGACAGATAGACGTTCTTGGATACCGGGTTGACCGCGACGAAATTGATCACGATCTGATCCGGCGTAATGCCGACCATGGCTGCGATCTTCGCGTCCACGCCGTCGACGTTGATTTTTACCGGTGCAGCCGGAGCTTTATTGTCCTGTGTATCGATCGCGACGATGGATCCGCCGACGGAGTCCCCGACAAACAGAATGCCGTTCGGCCCGAAAGCCAGTGCACCTGCGGACATGAGCGGGACTTTGCCCGACATCAACTCAGCAGCGGGAGCCGGTTGGCGTGCTGCGGTCAACGTCAGTCCGAGTGCGATGGTCAAACAAACGGCCACCGCCAAACTGATGAGAGTCATTGTTCGACGCATTGTATCTCCTATGTGTAAGGGTTGCGGAAGGTTAACCATATAACACTACCGGGGATAAGGGTCAATAATCCGTTAAAGCGGGAAGTCGTAACGAACGAGTTGCCTGAGGACATTCCCCGCCTTTCCAAGGCGGGGTGGCTGCGCCATCAATAAAACGGCCCGCTCCTTAGCGGCGCAGACGGGGCGGTTAGTAACTTCAAAATCAAAATAAGGTGCGCTGCGCAGTTCGTGACTAACCACCCCGCCCTCTCGTTCTAACGATTTGATCGCTCGGGCACCCCTCCTTGAAAACGGAGGGGAATGGAGCAGTCTCTCAACTCGTCTTAACTTCTCAAATACCCTCATCCTGCAGCACATTCAGGCCGGCGTTCCAGTCGCTGACGTCGATCAATCCCTGTCGGGTTGAAGCACCGCGATGAGTATACGCAAAAGCGGCCGGTGCGGAATTCGTAGCGGACGCATGCGCTACACGTTGCCGATCTTGTCCCAGGCGACCGAAGGAAGCGCCATCGATCGGAGGCGTTCTGCGAACCGCGGGTCCGCTCGCAGGCTGTCCCAATCCGGTGCGACCGCCAGGTGAACAAGTGCTGGATCGCGGAGCGCGATGGCCTGGTCGAGGCAGCCGAACGCTTCATCGAGCCGGTCTGCTGCCCCATACAGAACGGCGCGAAAGGATGCCATCTTCAACAAGATGTCGAAGTCCATTTGCGGGTTCGTTATCTGATCCACCCAGAACCGGCTCACGCCAGGGAGGCCGGCGGTCGCGTACACCTGCTGCATGTCCGCGGTGACCTGCTTCATCACCGCCACTCTCTCTTCGGGAAAGCCCCATGCCATGGCCCGGTTAACCTGGCTGACGGTCCAGGCCGCGAAACTATCGACATCACCGATCTTCCAATAAACCTTCGTAATGAATTGGCTCGCCAGCACATGCTTCGGGTCGATCTCAAGAGCTCGCCGAGCCCAGACTTGCGTCTCGTCGTACTTCCGCTGATGCCAATACGAGATGGCGATCTGCGCCAGAACGCCGGGCGACCGCGGATCGCGTGCGAGCGCCTGCTGCTTGCATCGCAGCCCTTCGTCAAGCCGCCCGAGCGCTTCCTGGAGCGACCCATATTGCAGGAGCGCCTCGGTGTGGTCCGGATTGATCTCGAGCGCACGGCACAGGCTGCGTTGCGCCGCCGTCCAGTCCCACTCGCCCAGAAGTAGGACGGTGCCAAGGGCAACTTGCGCGTCGGCCGATCCGCTGTCCATCGCCAGCGCGCGCAAGGCGGACGCTTTCGCCTCTGTAAACGCTTCCTGGTATGGCACTGCGCGAAACACTGCCTGCAGGCACCATGCGCGGGCCAAGCCGGCGTGCGCAGGTGCATAGGTCGGATCGATCTCGATCGCGGAACGAAAGGCGTCCACGGCGGCCGGCATCTCGAAGAACGAGCCGGACAACAGATGAGACCGGCCGCGTCCGACAAGCTCATAAAGTTCGACGGGACGTGTCACGGCGCTCGATGCGAATGGCTTCTCGCCGCCCGAATCAAACCGGACTGCAGCGATGAAGCGATACCCTGACCGCACGACGGTCTCGATGTAGGCCGGAGGCCGCGTGTCGTCGCCGAGAGCTTTGCGCAGTGCGGCCACGTGAACATTGAGAATACCTTCTTCGACGAACGACTCGGGCCAGACATGCGCCAGCAATTCGTCCTTCGTGACCAGCCGCCCCGACTGCCGCACCAACAAAACCAGCACATCGTAGGTCTTCGGTGACAAGCGAACGGTTTCGCTGCCGCGCAGCAGCCGCCGCTCTCCCACGTCCAGCGTAAATTCTTCGAAATGAAATACTTCCGGGACAGCCATTGAATTTTCGGCCAATCTTAACAAATCCTTCGGGACACGTCACGGCCCCCCTGATAAGGAGTACAGCATGTCTCAGATAGGTGAACCATTGAGAATCATCGAAGTTGAGCCGCTGGAAGAACCGGTACCCGAGAAAGAAGTACCATTCGAGCAGCCAGCCGATCCAGTCAAGGTGCCAGCCTAGTGATCGTCCGAGAACCCATCGTCGGCTGGCGGCAATGGAACTTCATGTATCCGCACTTTCTTGCGAATCTTGGCAACGACACGATCTACGTGCCTCGTGAGAAGATCGAAGCGCACTGTGAACCGTATGCGACCATCGGTAGCTTGGTCCTCCGGAAGGCTCACAGCGAGCAGCAGGCACCACACCTGACTTGTACGTGTGGCATCTATGCCTACAAGGAGAAGCCGAGACTCCTACGTGAGATAAGAAACATCTATTCTGGATGGGCTGCCCAATCGTCTCGCAGGCTCGTCTACGGCGAGATTAACCTATGGGGTAAGGTCATCGAGCATGAGGATGGCTATCGTGCGCAGTTCGGCTATCCCCGGCGGCTCTGGTGCACGCCGGCAATCGAGCCGCTGGCTGGCTGGATTGGTTATGTCTATGGCGTGCCATGCGAACTAATGCCGTCGGGAGACGGCGAAGAAATCAAAAGCAAATCACCAAGGTCGAAGCAAAAGACTATCGTCACGAAATATGCCTGCGGGCATGAACTAACAATCAAAGCGGAATACAAGAATGGGACGTCGTACTGGAGTGACATGAAGAATACCCCGATTTACTATGACGTAGGCTTTTGTCCGAAGTGTTTTGCGCTGAACATCAAAGCACAACGAAAGGAAAGGATTAGCGGAATAAACGGCATGTCTTAATATTCCGGCTCGCGGTTCTGACGGGGACCGAACCACAAAAAGCACAAGGAGCCGAATCCATACTATGACCGCCTTTCAGCCCGTTCCGTCCGCGCCACCTGCCGTAATAGTCTTACATTCGAGCGGATCGCAAGCTGGGCCCCGACTTGCGCGAGTCGACCACAAATTGTCCAGGGAACAGCCCCCGAATGGCGGGCGGTCGCGTGGAATGCGGCGTTCTCGTGAGCCAAACGCCAACCAGCGCAAGCCTGAGAGCCGGAGCAACAACGATTACCGAATTCGCGAGGTTTCTTGGAGATTTTCTCGACCGCCCGTTGGTCGATGAGACCGGCCTGACGGGGACGTTCGATCTGGATTTGCAATTCAGCGCCGTGCGCAGCTCTTTGCCGGGAGAGGCCGTGCCGGGCCGTTTGGGCATTGGGAATGTCGATGAGGTGCAGACCGTTTTTACCGCGATTCAGGAACAACTGGGAGTCAGGCTCGATTCGCAGCGCCAGGCTCGATTCGCAGCGCCAGGTAACGGAAGTATTCGTGGTCGAACGTGTCCCAGAGCCCGCCGAAAATCCTTAGTCGAGGCTGACAATTCCCAAGTTTCAGGTTGTAATCCCGCCGTGCGGCTGACAGTTTTCAAGTTTCAGGTTGCAATGAGGTCGTGCGGCTGACAGTTGCCAAGTTTCAGATTGCAACGCGGCCATGCAGCTAACGGTTTTCAAGTTTCAGGTTGCAATCCGGCCGTGCAGCTGACAGTTTCCAAGTTTCAGGTTGCAATGCGGTCGTGCAGCTGACGGTTTTCAAGTTTCAGCTTGTAATCCCGCCGTGCAGCTGACAGTTGCCAAGTTTCAGGCTGCAATCCGGCCGTGCAGCTGACGGTTTTCAAGTTTCAGGTTGCAATCCGGTCGTGCAGCTGACAGTTTCCAAGTTTCAGGTTGCAATGCGGCCCTGCAGTTGGCAGTTTTCAACGTTCAGGAAGCAATCCCGTCCTGCAGCGCAGCTGAGATTTTCCAACGTGACTCCGAACCCATGAAATCCTTAGTCGAGAAGCCGGAGAGCTTCGGCGTTCACCCAACCCTGATCAGGGAATCCACGCGCCCATTCGGGGGGACTTACACGGCGAACCTCGTGCCAATGAGGTTTTTCGATCCAGTCCAGGAATTTTCGCAGGTTCGCGCGCACATCTTTCGCGGCGCCGTGTTGCAACAGGGTGGCGGTTATGCCGTTATCCGCCAGGGGCCGGAAACCATTGAACAGTGCTGTGTGGCCGCCGAAACCGTCGGCATCAACGTTGGCGCGGCCATTGACGTCGGCGCCATGCGCCCGGAGCCAATCGAGATCTTGCCTTCACGGAAGTCGACGGCGAGGCAAATGACCAAATTCAATTGGGTAATCTGGTCGTCTGGTCGTTTGACAAGTACATCTGACATTCGACATGGGACATTTGACGTTTGACAGCCTGGCGAGCTCAGCCACCATCGTACTGCAAAACATTCAGACCGGCGTTCCAGTCGCTGACGTAGATTAAACCGTCGGTCGTGACATATATATCCGCGGCTTTGGCGGCGAGGGCGACATTCGGGCGGGGATCAATCAACTTCTTCGGCGCCGGAGGGATCCAGGATGCGATCTCTTTCGGAGCGAACTGATCCTTGATATCGAAGACGCGAACGCCGGCATTGTTGTACGTCGCAAAGATCGTCTGCTCGCTTTGGTAACTGCCGGGGCGGTTTTCATGAAGATTGTGCGGGCCGAAGGTGCCCAGTGCGCAGAAGTCTCGTTCCTTAGGCGTCGGCATCGTGGCAATAGGAACCGGATTTTCCGGTGCGCGAACGTCCACCACGAACGTATAAAACAGTCCTTTGGCGCACATCTCGGCATTGGCTTCATCCGCGACGATGACCAGGTCGCGGCCCGGCAGCGGCAGCGCCGTGTGCGTGCCCCCGGGAAACGGCGGCGACCAGTTGACCCGGCCGAGCAGTTTCGGATTCGCCTTATCAGTCAGATCGTGCACGGTCAGCCCGCCGTCGCGCCAGGCTCCGTAGCCACGGTTCCCCGCGGTCAGCATGTGATGCAGCGCGACACGCTTTCCGGGCGCCAGCGTCGAGGCCTCTCCCGCGGCCCGGTTCATTCCCGGCAGCCACCAGCGCGAAACAATTTCCGGCTTCGTGATGTTCTGAAGATCCACGATGCATAGGATGTGATCCGTGAAACCGTCGAAATGTGCCGCGACGTAGGCGTAACGCCCTCCCGGCCACCACAGTCTGTTGATGCCGAGGCCGGGCATCTCCAGGAAGGCGATCTCCTTCATCGCAGGCGGTCGAGAGATATTGTGAATGCTCAAGCCGGAGCGGAATTTCTTCCGGTTCGTAATGCTGTCCGCGAGCGCATTTTCAAAATAGCCGCGCAGATTGTCGTACGACTGCATGGCGACAATATTGGCGCCGTTCGCCAGCAGCAAGAGATCTTCCGCAACCTGCAAATGGTGGGTACGCGTGTAATCGCCGCCGGTGAAAAAACCGACGGGCTTGAGATGCCGTGGGTCGCTCGCATCGAGAGTCGTCAGGCCGTTGCTGAACATGTGCCCGACATACAGATGATTCCGGTTCAGCATGATCTGCACGCTGTCCGGCCTGCCGCTGATGTCGCTGTACGAAATGTGGCGGATGCCGCGTCCGATCCCCTGTGGAGGCACCAGCGTCTGTTCCACGGAACGTCCGGACTGAGGAAGATACAAAGACGCCGCGAGACCGAACATTGTTTTCATCTGCTCGCGGCGGGTCATCGATTTCTACTTTGCCGGTTTCTCTTCGGTCTTGAGGAAGTCGTTAAAGGTGCCGTTGTCCTCGCAGATCAATTCGGTAATGTTCCAGCCCTTGCGCAACTGAAAGGTCAGCTCGGAAGTCCACGGCTTGGTGTAGGCCTTCGGGTCTTCGATCGTGAGATTGATCTTCAAGGTGTTCGCATCGACGCGGCGGAAACGCTCGACAACATGCATGTCTTCGCTGTGGGGATGGCCGGCGCGATCGAGCCAGGTCTTGTCGTTGAAGCCGATGGTGTCGGCCACGAGCGTATCGCCTTCCCATTTACCGATCGAGTCTCCCATCCATGTCGGCCCCAGGTCGGTGGAGTGTTTTCTTCCGTCGGTGAAGATCTGGCGGACAAAGTGATTGAACTCGTAGACCATCAGGATGCGTCCCGGCGTCTGAATGATTTCCATCGGAAACGGGTGAAGGTAGATGCGCGGAACGCCGGGAGGGAAGCATCCGATCGTGTCACCCGTCGTGGGATTGACGGGGTCATTGGAATCCGCGACGCCGTCGGGTCCGAACGACGGCTTGTTGCCTTTCATTTTTTCAACAGCCCACGGCGTCATCGGAGGTATCTGCGCCATGAACGTCGAACTGAGATATCGCGTGGCCGGCGTGCTCCGGATAAACCAGACTCCCGACATGTCCGGCTCGGCGGCGAAGGCGCTGGCTGCCGCCGCAGCAATGACGAATACAAACCCGATGGCCCGTTGACGCATATTCAACTCCATTACCGTTATTCGAGATCGCTCGGCAACGGTTGTCCCTTCAGAACGACTTTCGTAATGCGGATCGCATTGCCGCCGTCTTTAGCCGGATAACCGGTCAGCGAAATGGCATCTCCGGACTTCATGATGTCCTTGTTCCAGCCGACACGAACCAGACGATTCGGGCTGGTCAATTCGCCCTGCCACTTCCGCACCGTGCCACTCTCATCTTTAGCAGTCATGTAGATCAGCACATGAGGATTCACAAAATGGAACTCCGTCACGTTGCCGGTCACCGTGATCTGCTTCGAGGTTTCGTAGGCCGCGGCCGAGTGGTGGGCCAGAAGGAACGCAGGAAGCAAAAAAAGGCTGCCGGCGATAAAAGAAAGTCTCGCTTTCATATAAGGATGCCTCCGTGCCGTTTATTCTATTGGAAGTTGGATCATTAGAGGTTTCTGCATTTCAAATTTAAAATGAAAAAACCTCGAATGATGCAACTTGCAATAATTTCTCCGTTTGCTTCCTTCTCTAACCAGCCAGCCGCAAAAGCTTGATCAGGTTTCCGCCGAGGATCGCTTCCTTTTCAGTGTCTTTCAGATATGTGGCCTGGAGAATCAGGTCGACCGGCGCGGGCCAGTTGTAGGGAACATCGGTTCCGTAGACAATCTGGCTCGATCCGACTTCCGCAACCAGATGCCGCAAGCCTTCATCGCTGAAAATCATGGAATCCACGAGAATCTGCTGTTTGAAGTACTCCCGCAGGTGTCTTTTATTCCCGCAATTGGCGATCTGAGTTCGGCCGGTTCCCGGCAGCTGGACGTCACACGCGACATCGGTGCGGCCCAGATATGAAGTCAGGTATCCGCCGGCGTGGGCGGCGCAGATCTTCACGCGGGGAAAGCGATCGAGAGCGCCATCGAAAATCATGCGGGAGAGGAAGTACGTGGTCTCGAGCGGATTGCCGATGACATTTCCGAAATCGCCCAGCGCGCGGTCTTTGACGATATTTGCGGCATTCTGAGGGTGGACGAAGACCAGAACTCCGAGTTCCTGCACCTTTGTCCAGAAAGGATCGTATTTTGGCGACGACGGAATCTCGCCCGCCACGTGGCCGCCGATACCGACGCCGCGCAGCCCAAGCTTCGTGACCGCTTCATCCAGTTGCTCCGCCGCCATATCGGGATGCTGTAAGGCGACGGATGCCAGACCGGCAAAGCGCTCGGAGTGTGCTTTGCACCAGTCGGAGAGTCTCCCGTTCTGAGTTTGGATGATCCGCCGCGCCAGCTCGCGGTCTGTTTCGTACCACCACGCGCCTTGATGACTGAGAACCTGAATGTCGATCCCTTGCTGATCGAGAACCTGCAGCCGCTGAGGTCCCAGCACCAGCGGCCCGTTCATGTTGTCGGTGATATTGGGAGCGAGTTTCGTATCCTTGATGAGATTCAATTCTTCAGGCGCAATGAAGTGGCCGTGGATATCGACCACCTTGACACGCTTCCTGCCGACCGACACCTGCCGCCGCACGGGTGCAAGGCCCTGCGCGAAGACAGCTCCGCACATCACGCGAGCGGCAACTTGGATGAAATCCCGGCGGCTTTGCATGGAAGGCTCCTTGTCCGGCGGGCTGATGGTATAACAAATTCCGTGCGACGACGTAGTCGCGTTTGAGCGGGATCAGGCTGCAGTGCTGCTCTGGCGACTCCAGCGCTGGAATCGATTCAGCAGTGCTGCTTCGGCGCTTCCAAGGCTGGAATTCGGTTAACAGTGCTGCTGTTTCGGTTGCAGCGTTGGAGTTGAATCAGCGGCGCTGCTGTCTGAACTCCAGTCTTGGAATCGATTAAGCAGTCCTGCTGTGGTGTTTCCAGCGCTGGAAACAATTTAGCAGTGTTGCTCCGGTGGGAGCAGTCTTGCAAACGATGGAGCAGCACTGCTGCGGCGGGAGCAGTCCTGGAAAGGCGTGAGCAGCACTGCTCCCGCCGGAACAGCGTTGGAAACGATTTAGCAGTGCTATTCCGGCGGGAGCAGTCCTGGTAAGGACTCAGCAGTGTTGCTCCGGCATTTCCTGCACAGCAGCGAAATCGCGCCTACAGCAGAGCGACCGCAACCTGTAAGTTGCGCACCGCAACCTATAGGTTGCGTTTTTCGCCGGGCCTCTTCTTGTCGACATTTGCAAGTTGCTGATTTTCAAGGACTGGCATTCGAACGGGCGATTGGTACGGCCCGTGCCCTTAGGATGCCGTTCGTTGGAATTCAATCGCGGGCTGCGGCCCGCAGAAAGGAGAAAGCTATGACACAGACGACACCGATCAAAGCCACGCTGGGTTTCAAGAAAAACTCAGCCAAGGATGTTCTGGCGCGTGTGAACGCGGTCCTCGGTGGGATTTTCACGGATACGGACGACTACCCGAATCCGCCCATCGATCAGGCGACACTGAAATCGCAAGCCGACGCACTGTCGGCCGGCATTTCGGCGGCGCTCGACGGCGGCAAGAAAGCCATTGCCGAACGGGAACATCAGAAAGCCGTTGTCATCAAGTCCTTGCGTCAAATCGGACAGTACGCCGAGGCGAACTGCAAGGACGAGATAACGATCTTTCTGAAGAGCGGATACAACGCGGTCTCTTCGACGCGTACTCCGGCTGTGCCGCTGTCTGCAGCCTTCCGGAAGATCGTTCCGGGCGGCAACAGCGGCCAGATTCTGGTGACGCTCGTGGCCCAGGCCGCCGCGTTCAGTTATGTATTGCGCTGGGCTCCGGCCGCGGCGGGCGGAACGCTCGGCACCTGGATCGAGCAGCCGGTGGGCAACACTCGTCCGCCGGCGCTGGTAGCCGGGTTGATCCCGGGCACGACCTACGTTTTTCAGGTTCGTGCCGTCACGAAGGCCGGTTATTCCGACTGGAGTGACTCCGTCACGCGGATCGCCACTTAGATCCGTTTGACCATTGCAGGGGGAAGGGAGTGTGCCTCCATCCCCCATGCAAAGTCAGTTTGCAGAAGGTTTCTGAAGGCTGTCGATGATGAGCATCTCCACCGGCCCTTTCGTGGACTGTAATTTCAAACCGAGCTGTTCCTCGATCGCAGTGATGAGCGAAGGGCCGGCGGGATCGCCCGGCGGAGGAGGCGGTGGCGCTGCATTGCCGCGCGGTTCAAACGGCAGTGGAGTGCTGAATACGTCGGGAGTCCACTGGAGATGGAAGTCATAGAGTCCCGGCAGTCCGGTTTTATCGATCGCCCGTCTGCCCGCGAGCTGACCAATCGTCAAAACGGCGTTTTCCATCGAAACCGCTGCGCCTTGAAAATCGCCTCGCGCCATTCGCATACCTCCGCGGGGAGCAGTTCCGGGGCGCGGCGGTCCGTCGCCAGGCGCAGGCGGCGTTTGATCCTCGGACAGCTTCATCTTCAGTCCACCCTTCGCAACTGTGACCTCATACATGGGCACCTCGCGGATCTCTCGATGGACCTTCATCTGGAACCGGTCCTCCAGCAGGGATTGGACCATCAGATTGATCGTGTCCGGTTTAGTGAAATCCGGCAGTTTTGTTCGCGGCGGCACAGAACCTTCGGGAGCTTTTGCTTCGATGTCCCAGAGGTCCGTATCGGCCCAGGCTGGCTTCGCCGAAAAGTCGACTCGCGTTCCAGGATAGGCGTATCCGATCAGGACGGTGAGCGGCACGCCGGTCGCGACGAATCGTCCGCCTGGCTCGTCACCAACATGTGGCCGCGCGGTGGAATTGCCTTTGATGGATGCGATCTCAAACGATGGCCTCGCTGGAGCGGCCGTTTGCGACAACGCAGAAATTGCGGCAGCGACCATAACGATGATGAATTTCATGAAGATCTCCCGACTAACGATGCCGGTTTCTGGCCAGCGTCATCGAGGCCAGGCCCAGCCGGCCTAACGGCATAGTGGAAACAGCGACAAGAATCAGCAGAAGCCGAAGACGATTCACGTCGGGAGGCAGCAGCGGCCGAAGCCCGTTCCATATCAGGATGGCGAGGGCGATCAGGCAACACGTGCCGCAAATCCAGACGATCAGGTATTGCCGGAGCTGTTTCGCCGGCACGCCGCGCCAGGCCACAACAGACAAACCGAATTTAACGATCAGGGCTGCGACGGCGATCCACAACCCGGCCGTCAGAACGTCTTCGCGTTTCTGGAAGATCCATGCGAACAGAGACTGTTTATTCTGTCCGATCACGGCCAGACCGATGAGCCCGACGACCGGCAATACCGCATAAGGTATCGCCGACGAGGCATAAAACATTCGGTTGCCCCAGAGGCCCAGCCAAAGCCCGTCCACCAGAAATCTCCACGTGAGGAACAATCCAGCAGCGACCGAAAGGACCAGAATTACAGATCCGGAATATTCGGACCCCGCTATCGCGTATATACGAACCCGAAGCTGCTTCAACGACTCGATGTTTGCCCCGGCAGGAATCCAGATCGAAAGAAAGACGAAGACCAGGAGCCAGGAAATTAACGCGCTGCATGCGGCTACTTTGGCCTTGATCATCACCAGATCATGGGTAGTCAGCGGGCGCACGGCCAGGAAAGACGTAAGCGTCATGTCTTTGGACCAGAAGTCGGGTTTGGAAAATCCTTTTCCGATCGGGAGGGCCAGAAGGATCGGCATTGCCAGAGCCGCGGCCAGAATCCGCAAGGTGCTCTCCGCCTCACGGCCTGCGTAGATCGCAATCGGCCCGAATACGAGCAGGAGCAGCAGGCCTACATAAAACGGCAACACACGGCCGGACCTTCTCCATTCGAACCAGAATTGAGCCGCCGCGGGCGAATCGAAAGGCGTGGACCGGCGCTGCCGCCGGTCCGAAAATCGGCGCGCGAACACTTCTCTTTCCCGAAGTTCACCGGCGTTGGCGGCCCTGGATCTCCGGCGAGCAACGTGTCCCCACGAAACAAGTAAAGCAGCGGTCATTACAAGCAGGAGTTCGGCAATCCGAACGTTTTCGAGTGCCTGAGCATTGGCCTCGGGCACCAGAGGAAACCCAAAAGCAATCAGCCAGATCGCCACGATACCGAGAACGACAATCCGCATCACGCCGAATGAATCGAGAACCCAGAGTATGCCTTGATACAGCACCACGAACGTAATGAGCTTCATGGTATTGAAGCCGTTCACTTCGAAACCATTGAAGGAGGTCCATGCGAAGCGGACCAGCAGAATCGAGACGACTGCGAAAACCGTCGGGACGGCGACCAATACGGCCGACGAAACCGGCAATGTATACAGCCGCTCCGGAAAACCGGCCGCTTGCCGTTGCGGGTTCGTTTCGGTGTAGTTGAGTAGCCCGAAGACAAACAGGTGGGAGATCAGGAAAAGCAGCGTCGGGACCCCGCCGTTTACATACACGTTCGGAACAACAGCCATCCAGATCCGGCCGAACAGAATCATCCCAATGATCAGCCAGGCCCAGCCGCGGTTTTTCCGCCAGATTTCCCATGCCAATGCCGTCAGCGGTGAGCGCATGATTTTCAGCCCTGCAGCGCCGCCACGGTTGCCGGCAAGGGCACGCCCGCATGCGCCACGAAGATTTCGTTCAACGAAGCGGCTTCGTCATCGACGATGGTCGCGCCGAGATGTGCGACGCGCGCCGGATCGCAGATGATCGTCCATTCTCTGCCGGCTCCCGTGACGCTCCACGCGCCCGGCACGGCCGGCGGTTCGGCCTGCTGCCTATCGAAACGAAGCGCGATGCGGTGGTGCTGCGCTTTCACATCGTCGAGCCGTCCGCACAAAACGAGCTTTCCCTGATGCAGCATCGCAACGTGGTCGGACACCCGCTCGATTTCTTCAAGTAAGTGCGATGAGAAAAACACCGTGCGGCCCTCATCGCTGACGGTGCGGATGATCGCCGCCAGAATGTCGCTGCGGACAATCGGATCCAGACCGGAACTCGGCTCGTCCAACAGAAGCAGGTCGGGACGATGGGCCTGAGCGGCAAGCAATCCGAGTTTCGCGCGCTGGCCTTTCGAAAGCGTCCGGACACGGGAAGCCGGATCGAGGCCGAATTGCCGGCGCAGTTCTTCCGCGTATCCGTCATCCCATTTGGGATAAAACGCCCGGATATAGCGGACGAACTCGTCGACGCGCATCCAATCGGGCAGGTCCGGCTGCTCCGACAGATAACCAATGCTTCCGAGCACTCGCACGGGTTCCGCCACCGGATTCATGCCGAACACCCGCACGGTACCGTGTTCCGCTCGAAGCAAACCAAGAATGTGCTTGATTAGAGTCGTCTTTCCTGCCCCGTTTTCGCCGACCAGGCCGAACACGCTGCCGCGAGGCACATCGAATGAAACCTGATTCAAGGCCGGCTTCGCTCCGAACTTGCGGGACAAATTTGTAATCGACACCGGATATTCAGGCACGTTTCCTCCCGGTCGGCTTGCGCGCCCGCCGGAACCCCAGCGCGTTCTCCACCAGGCGGCGGATTTCCTCTTCAGTGAGGTGGAAGGATTCAAGCCGGTCCATCGCGGAGTCCACCACACCTTGGGCCTTTTGCATGAGCTTCGCGCGGGCGACCATCGAATCCTGAATGAAAGCGCCCGAACCGTGCTTCAGATCGATGATCCCCTCGTGCTCCAGCTCCCGATAAGCCCGGGCGACGGTATTGGGATTGATCAACAAGTCTTCCGCCATCTGACGGACACTCGGAAGCTGCTCTCCGGCCCGTATCGTGCCGGTGTCGATGGCATGCTTCACCTGCTCCATCAACTGGAGATAAAGCGGTACGCCCGAAGCGGGATTCAATTGCAGATTCATACTGTATGCTCAGATAACACAGTATACAGATGAGGGTCAAGAGACTTGTTTTTAGAGTTCACTGCAGCGTATGCGGGAGGACCGCCTACTCGATTCTTTCCGAGCCTTGGGATAATTGCGCAAATTCATTGCGCGGCTTGGGCTATCGCGCGGTTCGGCGAGCGCTTTGTCGGTTCGCCAGGATATCGCTGTCCACAAGGTACTTCACAGGGAACCGGTGGTCTCGGACTCGATCGCGACAAAGAAGCCCTTTCCTGGACATGCCAGGAGCCAATCCACGATTCCCTCGTTGGGTACTGGAGTGGTTCGCACGAGCCTGTACTCCCCGCGGTCCAGCCGCTCTACTTCGAATTCCTGGCCCGCCTGAACATCATCCTGCTGCCGGTATTCAGCCGGCAGGACGATTTGCCCTTTCGAAGAGATGGTTGTCTTCACGGAAGTAAAAAACAAATGTCTTCCATTGTTTCCGCCGATTACCGAAAAATAATATGAATGAAAACCCGGCGGCCCTGCATGGAAAACTCCTTGTCCGGCGGGTGATGGTATAACAAATTCCGTGCGTCTTGCGCTTCTTGTATTCCTTCTTTTCCCCTCCGTGGCATCCGCCCAGGAAACGGTGGGAATCCTCGGCAACACCGGGCTATGGAAGGTCCTCACGACGGACACACTGCCGTCCGGCAAGGCAGCGTTCGGAACCTGGTACGACCGAATCAATCGCAATCCCGGCGATCTGACCATCAGCACGACCGGTTTTTCGGCGGCGGTGGGCATCGGACGAAACTTCGAAGCCGGAGCCGCATTCGAAGTGAACAAGCACGTCCTGGCCGGACGGCAGGATCAACTGAGTTTTGGCCAGCAGGCGCTTGGCCTCTTCGGCGATCAGACACCTGGATCGCCGCCTCTTCCAAATGAACGCGCCGCTGGAAGCAGCCGCATGCCGCAATTGCGTTCACCTGCAACAACGCAGGGTCCGCTCACGGGCGCGGCGGGATACTACGATCTGCTGCCGTTTGCCGGTTTCGTGCGGGAAGGCAGCGGCGTCGGCCAAATAACAGCAGGCGGAAAGTGGAGACTGCTTTCTGAAGCCACGGGCGCGCCGCTCGGCTTGGCGGTGCATGCGCATCTGGATATTCCGATCCGCAAAGGCATCGACTACCTGCTGACTCACCCGGCCGGAACCGCCGACTTGCAGTTCGGCTTCGACGGCATTCTCAGCAGGCGTCTGGCTGATGCCGCCGGTTTGTATTGGAATTTCGGATATCGGCATATCGACCAGCCGGTCCACAACAGCGTGGTTCAACTCGCGGATGAGGCGCCACTGGGCTTCGGTTGGAACGTTCCAAGGACCGGCCGAATTCAGTTCGTGGGTGAAGCCACAGCCGAGGTCTTAATCGGAGAACACACGTCCAATACAACATTCGGCGCAGCGGATCCGGTAGACCTGACGCTCGGATTTCGTGTCGAGGTGGTCCCGCGAATGATCGTCAGCGGAGGCTATCGCCGGCCGGTAAATCAATATGGTGGAGACAGGAACGGATTCGTAATCCAGGCGGGGTTTACTCAGTCCAGATAAAAATCCCACTTCATGCTCTTGATCTTGTTGCCATCGAACATGACATGGATTTTGTCGTCGTACACGCACTCGTAACACCCGTAGACGGATTCCGCGGGACGATCGATATCCGGCTTGCCCAGAAGCCGGAGCATGTCGTCGCGAGTGCTGCCGATCCGTAATTTTGCGGGGAACTGCCAACGATTGTCACTGAGTTCGATGCTGGAAATCACGCTATGGCTGCCGTCCGTGTCCTGACGTAATTCGACGACGAGGCCGGCAAAACGGAGCGTCGTCAGGCGGTGGCCTTTCACCTGATTCTCTGAAACGGAAACCGGCTTCCCCAGGACTTTTTCGGCCTCGGCTCGGGTCATTTCGCGCCCGAGGGGGAATCCCTTCGAGATCAACTCATCCACGGCGGGCGCGGTGGCCGGCCGGGGCTGCAGCGAAGACTGCGGTACAAGAAACAGAACGCTCAGCGTTGTTGAGGCCATCAAAGAGGAAACAATTCCATTCAGCATTCTTTTGACATCCGTTTGGGGCATTTTATGCCTAAAATCTTCGTGCGACCTATGAAGCCCAAAATATTTATCGCCATCGTGTTCGTGTTCTTCGTTGTGGCCACAAGCATATCAACAGTGGCCCAGGAAACCGTCTATCCGATCCCGCCGAATTCCGATCCTCCGGCCCTGCTGACGGAGGATCACTACGCGTTCGTTGTCGAGAGATCGTTCGAATACAAGCTGACGTTCGGTTACCCCTCGATGGATAAGGCGTGGTTTATTCCGGGCACGAAAACGCGGCTGGTGGTGTTGTGGCTGAAAGTCGAAAACGAGTCCGATAATCCGCTCAAGCTGGACGTCAGCAAATTCATCAGCACCGATGACACGGGGAAAACCTACACACCTCTCACTGCGGATGAAGCATTCAACCGCATCATGGCAGGCGTGGCCACGACAGAACCTACGATCGCGAGTAAAACCTTAAAAGGGATTTCGTTCGGGAAAGCCGGCAACAAGGTAACGGCGGAGCAGATCAAAGAGGACGTCGCCCGGTACGCTCTCCTGAGCGGCACGCTTCCGCCGAGAAGCGTAAAGGATGGTCTGATTTACTTCGATCCGCCGAAGAAAAAGAAGTTCATGCTCACCGTCAACCTCGGGGATCTTTGGGCGAGGCCCTTCGTCTTTTCAACGTCGAAGCCGAAATAACGTTACAGCCCGGACTTGGCAACGGTGACCACACCGACGGTGTTGTAGTCGTAGCGGATCTGCATCACCACGGTTCCGAACAGCCGTACATCGCTGGAAGACTCGACCTTATCCGTCAACCAAACGCCGGCGTCGTTCAGGCGCCGGAAGTGCCAGTCGACTTCGGCGTGAGAAATCCACATCGAGACGTGTTTGGAAGGAATGCCGTGAACTCTGCTCACAGCGTAATCTTCGGCATCCAGCCAGACATCGCCTTCGATCAGAAACTTGTCGGGGCGCCGCGGTTTCACAGACATGTGCCAGCACGGACGCCCGTCGCAGGCGTCGGAGCCGATCAGCGTGAATTGATAGTTCCGGGGGATAAGGTCGGCTTGATCGTTCGAAGAAAGCTCGGACTCGGCCAGCAGAATCTTTTCGAACACGTGCTCACGAATGAAGGCGGAGCCGTCCTGGCGGACGACGATCGACTGCATCGGACCAGGCGAACGAAATGTCGTCTCGACCTCGAGAGTGGAGTCGATATTGAAACGTGTGTTTGTGGCATGGAAGAGCCGGTGAGCCTGATACTCCCTAAGCGACGTATCCTGCCACTTGCGGTGAGCCATCATGCGCGACAACAGCTCGCTCAAAAATAACTGCGTTTTGCCGCTCGCGTTCGCGAGCATTTGCGGCATGGAATCCGCTTCGATTGGATATCCAATGACGCCGGCAAACGCCCAGCCCATCAGAGTAAGCGCGCTACCTCCAACGATTGCCGCCAACCGCTTCCACATAAAGCCTGAAACGAGCACGCGGGATACCAGGAAAAGGAGGAGCCGCAACCGCTGATCTCAGGCGGATCTGAAAATCCGCAGACAGATCAGCGGTTACGCTCATTCCACTTGTGGCCTCGCGGCACTCGGCGTTTGGCACGCTACGCCACATTCAGGCCGTTTGGCGAACGGGGGTAGCCCAACTGATGGTCAAGACGCGGCCCGCGAATTCCCTTCCATTCAATGACCGTACGGCCATCTCTGCAAGCCCGTCTTCTTCGAGCTCGACGAAACCAAATCCGCGTGGTTTGTTGGTTGCGCGGTCCTGGATAATCTCCACAGACCGTGTCCTGAATCCTTGTGAAACAAACCACTCGCCTAACGCCTGCTCGGTTTTGCTAAAAGGTATGTTGCCCACAAACAGTCGGTTCAAATCGCACCTCCAATGAGATTTGAATATGAACACCTCACGTTTTATCGGGTATCGAGCATCCTCCGAGATGCGTGTAGGACTAATGACCCGGGAGATTTACCTACTTTTAATCTGTGCCCCAAAGAGGAACCTGCGGGCGGAACTCAACTACCACTTCAATATCCAGCGTTACAATCCACTTCATTCACCAACGGCTCACCACGTTGAAAACGCAGAAGATTCTCGCTGAAAAGAGCAATGACCTCATCCCAGTGGTCCGGGCGGAGGCCAGAGGAATGCGGCGAAACGATGACGTTAGGCAGGTCCCACAACGGACTGGCCGCATCCAGCGGCTCGCGCTCAAAAACATCCAAGACGGCGCCGCCGAGACGGCCGCTCTGGAGGGCCGTCATCATAGCGGATTCATCGACGATCTTCGCCCGCGCCACATTTATAAGTATGGCGCCCGGATTCATCAGCGCGAGATGTTCCGCCCGGATCATCCGGTCCGTCTCTCGAATGAATGGGGCCGAGATAACCAGGACATCCGAGCCGCGCAAAGCTTCGTCCAGTTGCTTTCCACTCACGATCCGATCCACGAACGGCGGGACCGGCTGATCGAGACGCCTGCGGATTCCCGTCACACTCATGCCGAAGGCGTGGGCCCGTCGCGCCACTTCCTGACCGATGGTGCCGAAGCCAAGGATCGTCATCTTGCGGCCTTTCAAGCTCCACGGCCAGGCGGCGCTCGAAAGCTCATTCTGAATCCAGCGGCGCTCACGCTGGGCTTCCAACATGAGATTGAAGCGGCGCGAAAGCAGAAGGAGGCCGCCCATCACGTGCTCCGCAATCGGCGCAGCCTGAATCCCTCGGGAGTTGCTCACGGCGATTCGACGCGCGGCCAGTTCCTGCAGCGGCAGGATACCGACCGCCGCGGCAGTCGAATGAACCCATCGCAATCGCGGCGCCCGCTCGACCATCGCGGCCGACAACCGGGAAGCCAGAGCCACGTCTGCCGTTTGAATCGCCTCTGCTGCGTCGTTGTCGGTCAGCGCATGTGTAAACGTGAATTCCGGAAACCGTTCCCGCAGACGCCGGATCTGCGACTCGGGAACCCGCCAAAATTCAACCGGCCACACTGTAAATACAAGAACGTTCATGCTCGATGAGTAAAATAATGGAAATGGGCCGCGAAGCGCTAGATACCGAACTCGAGAACACGACAAAAGACGAACTTGGCAAGATGTACCACGTCATCATTCTCAATGATGACGAGCACAGCTTCGACTACGTTATCGAAATGCTGCAGGCCGTTTTCAACATGCCTTACGGCACGGCGATGGCACGCACCGCCGAAGCCGATACGACCGGCAGCGCGATCGTCCTCACCACAAACCTCGAGGAAGCCGAACAGAAGCGGGACCAGGTTCACGCCTACGGCCCGGACTGGCGCATGCCGAACAGCCGCGGGTCGGTGGCGGCCCTGGTTGAACCCGCGGATTAAACGGCTTGGCCTGTAGGCCAGGGTCCTCGCGACGCAGTACGATTAACAGCTCACGTATACTGTCGTCCATGCGTCCCGCGCTCATCGTCGTTGCGTTGGTCCTTGCGCTGGTTCCGGTGTTGGCGCAGGCGCCCGGCGCATCCTATAGCGACTCGATCGTCATCGCGCCGCTGTACATCGAATACGCGAAGGTCTCGGATCAGAAGTTTGCCGCCGAGGCCCAGCGATTACGCCGCGATCTTGGCCAGGCGCCGCACGTGCTGCTTGGGTTTTCCGCGTTTCTGTCTCTCGAATACAACGCCGAACCCGACCTCCGGCAAGCGATCGACAAATCGATTCTCGCGCCGACCCTCCGAGAAACCGATCTTGTGGTGCAACGAGCCTTGAAGAACGGCCTGATCACACATGTGGCCCTCACGACCGGTTTCTTTCACGGCTGGAACGGATTGCGGGAGGCCGCGATCCGGCAGGACGTCCGCAACGCGCAATGGTTCGCGGACGGCTGGATCGGCCGCCCGGCAGAGCTGACCAATCCTGAAGTTGTCCCGCGTTCCGTCTGGTTGACTCCATCACGCTACGCGCGCGAGCTCCACAGCCGGATGGAAGAAAGCGTTCGCATCGTGGCAAGCCATCTTGCGGGTGTGATGGAAGCGGCGCCCGCTACGCTGGTCAGCGTCAGCGGCGATGGCGAAGTGGAACTGAGCTGGGAACGGAATCTCGGAGAGGGCGCCGTCGGGCAAAACACCACCGACGTTCTGTACACGGATTACAGTCCTTTTGCTGTCGCGGAGTTCAGGGATTCGCTCCGATTTCCCAAGTATGCGGGCGATCACACGCCCGATACCGACGACGACCACAATGGCCACACGCTCAACAGCGACTATCGGCAACACTTTACAACCTGGGACCTGAAGTATTTCAACGACAGCGGTCCGATATCGTTTGCAGCGTATGTCGCGCTTTCGAGCAAGCTGCCGATATCGGCTCCATACTTCAAAGCCGGCGGATTCGATGCTCCGCGCTCGGCAAACCCTGGCGATCCTTTCTGGAAAGCGTGGATCGCGTTCCGCCGACAGATGGTCAGCAATTATGTTCGCGACTTCGCGCAGTGGGTGACGACGGCGGCGAGCCCGTCGGGCTTCAAGATTCCGTCCGACCGTTATTATTCGCACCAGATTCCGGCGGACTACCTGTTCGAGCAGCCGGACAACATCCGGCTCCGCACCTCCGCAAGTCCGGCTGAAAGCGGATTCATCGCGCCCTTCGGCGGCTCCGGAGTGACGGCCTATAACATCTTCGACGGCAAACGGCACCTGAGAACGGCCACGCCCTTGCTATTCTCCCAGCTTGCCAAAAGAAGCCGCAACTGGGCTGTACTGGAATATAACCCCTCGATGCCTTTGCAAACGGGCACTCCACCCAGCAGTGATCTCGATTACTACGATCGGCAGCTCCGACTTCTATATAGCTATCGACCTCATGTCGTCGTCCCATTTGCATGGACGGAACTGCCCGATCACATCCAGGAATCGATAAACGGGAAACCCTTCGAGCGGGCGCTTGCGCGCTTCATCAAAGAAATCGGCAATATGCCTTGGGCGCCGGCGGGGAAGTAATCTATTACGCCAATGATGCAATGATCCAATATTCTTGTGGTTACTTCCCTTTTTCAAAGATGGAGTCGATCGGAAGGCCCTGCCCGCGTAGCGCTTCGCCGGCGAGGCGATCGCAGCATTCGTTCTCCGCATGGCCGTTGTGACCGCGGATCCATTCGAACTTCACGGCGTGGTTGTCGCAAAGCTTCAGCAGGTCTTCCCACAGATCGACGTTTTCGGCGGGGCGTTTGTTGCTGAGAATCCAGCCTTTCGATTTCCACCGCCGGGCCCATCCCTTGCTGATTCCGTTGACGACGTATTGAGAGTCGCTGAACAGCGTGACGTCGCAAGGTTCCTTCAGTGCCCGTAATCCTTGAATCGCGGCGGTGAGTTCCATTCGATTATTTGTTGTGTGACGAAATCCGCCGGAGAATTCCCTGCGTTGTTCCCCGTAAACGAGAACAATTCCGTAACCGCCGGGGCCGGGATTCGGGGAGCATCCGCCGTCGGTGTATATCGTTACTTTTTTCATCGGGCCTAGACGTTCAGGATTTCGAAACAGGCTTCCAGGCTCTTGATCGGATCGCGGCCGGCAGTGGGCCTGAATTCATGGGCGATGAATCCGCTGTATCCGAGATCCGCGATCGCGTTCGCTACGAACCGGTAGTTGACTTCCTGGTTGTCGTCAATCTCGTTGCGGCTGGGCACGCCGGCGACGTGGAAGTGGCAGATCTTGTCGAAATTGTCTTTGATGTTGCGCGTCAGGTCGCCGTCGGCGATCTGAACGTGGTAGCAATCGAACAGAATCTTCACGCGCGGCGAATTCACCTTTTTGCAAACATCCAGCCCCCAGGCCAGGTGGTTGAAGATCTGGTCGGTGCGCTGATCCGCCGCGACTTTGGCGTTGGTGATCTCCATGCAGAGAGTGACGTTCTTCTGCTCGGCGTAGCCCTTGACGCGGTTGAAAATCGCGACGGCGTTGTCGGCGCCTTCTTCGGCGGACATGCCGCGGCGTTCACCGGGAATCGCGATGAGGGTCGGGCATCCGACCTGGGCGCACAAATCGATACCTTTATGGAACTCCGCTTCGAACTGGTCGTGCATCTCTTTGCGGATCAGACCATTCTGAAAATTCGTCCCCGAGCCGGTCATCAGCGCCGGCGTCAAGCCGTTATCCCGCAGGATCGAGATCTGCTGGGCCGTCGGAAGATCCACGCCCTTGAAGCCGATGCGAGCGAGCGTTTTGCAGCGTTCTTCAAACGACAGTTTCGAGGTACCCCAGACGGAACTCATAACGCTCTGCTTGAGACGGCCACGCCTGGCAGTTGCTGCCGGGGCCTGGGCGGATAACGTGATCGGAGACGCCGCAACAAGGCTGGCGCCAGCCACAGTGGAGAGAAATTCTCTGCGTTTCATGTGCGCATTATACTGAGACATGTCAAAAATCACACTGGTTACATTGGGCGTTAGCGATGTCGCCCGGTCTGTTGCTTTTTACCGGGAAAAGGCCGGATTTGACCTTCAGGGGCAGATGGAACAGTTTGCGTTCTTCGGCGCGGGTGCCATTAATCTGATGCTGAAGGGCGGGTTGCGGAGGCCGAATGCCCCGCTCACGGGTGCCATGGAGTTGGTCATCGCGGCGGAAAGCGTCACGGCCAAACATAAGGAACTGACCGACCGGGGCTGCACGTTTATCAATGAACCGCGGCCGGTTACGGGCGATTCCTGGGCCGCAACGTTTACGGATCCGGACGGGCACTGGCTGACGCTTTTCGGCCCGAAATAGGGCATTGGGCAAAAACTCGATTTCACGATGGTGTGCGAGCGACCCCCTGCCGCCTTCGGCGGCTCTCCCCCTGTATCAGGGGGAGAGTCTACCTGTCCCCCTGATACAGGGGGACAGCCCGGCGCAAGCCGGGCAGGGGGTCGCTCACACACCATCGTGAAATCGATGTTTTTGCCGCTTTTGCGCCCGGTCCCTCTTTGATAAGCTTAGGCGCAAATGAGACTCATAATACGGTCCTTATTTGTCGTGTTGGGGTGTTGTCTCGTTGTGTCAGCCATGCCGCAGCAGGCACCGGCTTCGTCTTCAGCTGCAGCCGCGGCGGCTGCGCCTTATCGCGCCCTGCTCGATCAGTATTGCGTCACCTGCCATAACGATCGCGCAAAGACCGCCGGTCTCATGCTCGACAAAATGGACGTCGACCACCCCGGCGTGGGTGCGGAAACCTGGGAAAAAGTCATCCGCAAACTCCGCGGCGGAATGATGCCTCCGCAGGGCCGTCCCCGGCCTTCCAGTGACGACGTCTACAAGCTGGTCTCATACCTGGAAACGTCCCTCGACCGAGCCGAAGCGAACAAACCCAGTCCCGGCCGGGCCGCCATCCATCGGCTGAACCGGACCGAGTATGGCAATGCGATCCGCGATCTGCTTGCGCTGGACGTCGACGTCACGGATCTGCTACCGGCAGACGACGAAAGCAACGGCTTCGACAACATAGCGGATGTCTTGAAGCTTTCGCCCTCTCTGCTCGAACAATATCTGACGGCGTCGCGAAAAATCAGCAGCCTGGCAGTGGGCGATCCTGCCCAGCCGGCCGTGACTCAGGTTTTCAGAACAGCGCCGGATCTGGCGCAGGATGAACACGTCGAAGGCCTGCCTCTCGGCACGCGGGGCGGCCTGTTGATCCATCAGAATTTCCCTCTCGACGGGCAGTACGACTTCCGGGTGTTCCTGCTTCGCAATATCGTCGGTTACATGAAGGGCCTGGAGTGGCCGCACCAGCTCGAGATCACCATCGACGGCGAGCGCGTCTTCATCGCGCCGGTGGGCGGCGAAGACGATAACAAAATGTCGGACGCGAACTTCGCGGCCGCCGCCGATACGATCGATGCGCGACTGAAAACGCGCATTGCTGTCAAGGCGGGACCGCACAACGTCGGCGTCGCATTTCTGCGCAAGAATTCGGCGGAGTACGACGAACCGCTCGAGCCGCACACTCGTGATCATGACCTTCAGAACATGAATGGAACGCCGATCATCGAGCGTGTCGATATGACCGGTCCACTGGAGCCCACAGGCCCGGGCGATACACCAAGCCGCCGCCGCATCTTCATTTGCCGGCCTGCGACTGCAGCCGCCGCCGCCGAAACGGCGTGCGCGAGAAAAATACTCTCGGCGCTGGCGCGGCGAGCCTATCGCCAGCCGGTCAGCGATGCCGATGGCGACGTCCTGATGAAGTTCTATGAATTGGGCCGCAGGAATCGAACATTCGAAAGCGGCATTGAGAACGCTCTGGCGTTCGTTCTGACGGCTCCCAAGTTCCTGTTCCGGACGGAATCCGATCCGCCCAATGCCACGGCAGGCGGGGCCTATCGCGTCAGCGACATCGAATTGGCATCGCGCCTCTCATTTTTCTTGTGGAGCAGCATTCCAGACGACGAACTTCTGAATGTCGCGAGCCAGGGCAAGCTCAAAGACCCGGTAGTCCTGGATCAGCAGGTCAAGCGGATGCTCGCCGATCCGAAATCCAAAGAGCTCGTTCGCAACTTCGCCGGCCAATGGCTTTTTTTGAGAAATCTCCAGAGTTCCAAGCCCGACGGTCACGAGTATCCCAACTTCGACGACAATCTGAGGCAGGCTTTCCGCCAGGAAACCGAAATGTTTTTCGACAGCGTCCTGCGCGAAAATCGGAGCGTTCTCGACCTGCTCAATGCGAATTACACCTTCGTCAACGAGCGGCTTGCGAAGCACTACGGGATTCCGAATGTCTATGGAACGCAATTCCGCAGAGTGACCTTGACGGACCAGACGCGAATGGGATTGCTCGGCCAGGGAAGTGTTCTGACGGTCACGTCATATCCAAACCGAACGTCGCCGGTGCTCCGTGGAAAGTGGATTCTGGAAAACATTCTCGGCACACCGCCGCCACCGCCGCCACCGAATGTCCCGCCTTTGAAGGAAAATGAAGAAGGCACGAAACCGAAGTCGGTGAGGGAACTGATGGAAGACCATCGCCGGAATCCGGCTTGTGCCGGGTGCCATGCCGTGATGGATCCGCTCGGCTTTTCGCTCGAAAATTTCGACGGCGTCGGCGAGTGGCGCACAAAAGATCAGTCGGGACCGATCGATGCGTCAGGCCAGCTGGCCGACGGCACCAAGGTCGAAGGCCCGGTAACGCTGCGCCAGGCTTTGATGAAACACCCGGAGCAGTTTGCCGGAACCGTCACGGAAAAAATGATGACGTACGCGCTGGGCCGCGGCCTCGAGTACTACGACATGCCGGTCGTGCGCAGCATCGTGCATGACTCGGCCAAAAACGATTACAGATTGTCTTCGATCATTATCGATATCGTGAAGAGCACTCCATTTCAAATGAGGAAATCGCAAGCAGCAGCCGAACTCAATTGAGGACGTGAATATGTTCATCAGCAAGAGACATCTTTCGCGGCGCACCTTCTTGAAAGGCGCCGGAACCACGCTCGCTTTGCCTTTTCTGGAATCGATGATTCCAGCCATGACCGCGCAAGCGGCAACGAACTCCGGGACCCGCCTGGCTTTGGTCTATGTCCCGCACGGCGCGATCATGGACCGCTGGACCCCCAAAACGGAAGGCGCGGACTTCGAATTCACACCGATCCTGAAACCGCTCGAACCGTACCGGCAGTACGTCAATGTCGTGAGCGGACTGGGCCATAAGGCCGCGGATTCCACAGCCGTGCATTCACTCAGCCCGACAACGTGGCTGAGCGGTGTTCGTCCGAAGCCGACGCAGGGTCCGGACGCTTACGCCGGCGTTACGGCGGACCAGATTGCGGCGCAAGCCATCGGCCAGGACACGCAGCTTCCGTCGCTGGAACTCGCTACAGAGGATCATTCGGGGCTTATCGGTGAGTGCGACCGCGATTACGGTTGCATCTATATGAACACCCTTTCGTGGCGCACTCCGACGACTCCGCTGCCGATGGAAATCAATCCGCGAAAGGTTTTCGAGCGCATGTTCGGCCAGGGCTCGAACGCCGCGGAACGCCTGACGCGCAAGCAACAGGACCGCAGCATCCTGGACGGTTTCATGCAGCAGGCCGCAACCCTTCAGAAGAAGCTCGGACCACGCGACCGCGCGACAGTGAACGACTATCTTGAGAGCGTACGGGAAATCGAACGCCGCATCGAAAGAACCGGCGTCGAGCAGACGAACACGGATGTCACGGTGCCCGCAGCGCCGGCGGGCATTCCTTATTCGTACGACGACCACGTAAAGCTGATGTACGACCTGCTCGTTCTTTCGTATCAGGCGAATATCACGCGGGTCATCACTTTTATGGTGGCGCGGGAAATCAGCAACCGTACTTATCCACAGGTCGGCGTGCCCGACGGCCATCATGCGATTTCGCACCACCAGAACCGTCCGGAAAAGATGGACAAGAACGTCAAAATCCAGACCTATCACATCGGTTTGTTCGCGCAATTCCTCGAAAGGATGCGGACCACGCGTGACGGCGACGGTTCGCTGCTCGACCATTCGGTGATCCTCTATGGCAGCAATATGAGCAACAGCAACGCGCATAATCACTTCCCGCTGCCGAATCTGGTAACGGGCGGCGCATCGGGCCGCCTCAAAGGAAACCGTCATCTGCGCTATCCCGATCACACACCGATGACGAATCTGCTCCTGTCGGTGCTGGATAAATCCGGTGTCAATATCGAAACGCTCGGCGACAGCACCGGGAAAATGGCGGACCTATGAGCTTCGTCCTCGCCATCGTTCTGGCGTTGCTGCAACAGAACGCAGCGGTCAACAAAACCGACCTCGACGGCACAACCTCACTACACTATGCCGTGCGAAGCGATGATGCCGCGCTGGTAGACCGCTTGATTCGAGCGGGAGCCAATGTCAAAGCCGCGAATCGATACGGGATCACGCCGCTCTATCTGGCCTGCGTTAACGGCAATGCGGCGATGATTGAAAAGCTTTTGAAAGCCGGCGCAGACGCGAACGCCGTCAGCACGGAAGGTGAAACGGCGCTGATGACCGCCTCGCACACAGGTAACGTCGATGCGGTGAAGGTGCTGCTTGCCCACGGAGCCGACGTCAACGCGAAGGAGAACTGGCATGGCGAAACCGCGCTGATGTGGGCGGTATCGCAAAAGCATGCCGCCGTTGCGCGCGAACTCATCGCCAAAGGCGCGGACGTCAACGCGCGCTCCACTGTAAACAAGTGGGAGCGGCAGAACTCGGCAGAGCCGCGCGAGAAGTGGCTGCCACTGGGCGGGTTGAGCGTCCTCGAGTTTGCGGCGCGCCAGGGTTGTGTCGAATGTGTTCCCGTACTGGTGCAAGGCGGCGCCGACGTGAATGCCCCGGATCAGGACGCCATCACTCCGCTGTTGTCCGCGATTATCAACGGGCATTACGACGTGGCGAACGTATTGCTGGAAAACGGCGCGAACCCGACTCTGGCCGATCGGACCGGCCGGACGCCGCTTTATTCCGCCGTCGACTTCCACACCATGCCGGCGTCGAATCGGCCATCGCCGAAAGAAATCGACAACGAGACGGGCAGTCTCGATCTCGTCAAGACACTGGTAGCCAAGGGCGCAAACATCAACGTCCAATTGAAACAACAGCAGCCTTACCGGACAAAACTCGATCGCGGCGACGACACGATGCTGACCAGCGGTACCACGCCTCTGGTGCGTGCCGCAAAGGCCGGCGATGTAGCGGTCATGAAAATCCTGCTGGCCAAGGGCGCCGACGCCAAGCTCACGACACGGAACGGGATCAATCCCCTGATGGCGGCTGCGGGTCTCGGCACGAAAGAAGAGGACACCACCGGCCGCCGCAAAACCCAGGCGGACGCCATCGAAGCGATCAAGTTGTGTCTCGCTGCCGGCATCGATGTGAATGCCGCTGATAGCCGCGGACAAACCGCTCTCCACGGCGCCGCATTTCAAGGCTTCGACGACGTCGTGCAGTTCCTGGCGGCGCACGGCGGGAAACTTGACGTCAAGGATCGGCAAGGCAAGACACCGCTGGACTCGGCAAAAGGCCTGGCAGGCGGTGTCGGCTTTGATGGAAGCTCGAGCCTTCCGCACCCCTCAACTGCCGCATTGATCGAAAAACTGCTCCAGGGGCAATAGCCGGACTAACGGCCGAGCTTGATCGCCTGCAATAGCGACATCGTCAGGAAGGGCTCGCCGAGCAACAAAGCGAGACCATGTCCCAGGATTACCGGCGTTAGACTACGCCGGCCCAGCACGAATAAACCGCTAAGCATCAATCCATAGATCAGTCCCACAGTGAAACTGATCATGTTGAATCTCCAAATCGAGTGATATAGAGAAAACAGGACACTCGAGGCCAGCACCTGGACCAGTTTCGAGGAGCCCATTCGCTGCAGTTCGTTCATAACCAGGCCGCGCGTTATGCAGTCTTCCAAAACGGCAACCAGGGCTCCGGCTACAGCCATGAACAGGCGGAACAGGCTCATCTCAAGAATGTTTGCGTCCTTGACAAATTGCAGGTAGCCGAACGAGCCAAACGCCCCCCAAAGGACGCCAAGAAGTGTACCGAGGACAATCGCGAGGGGGCGCGAGGTCTTTCCCCAACCCAGGTCGGCCATCGTCCTATGATTCCGACTCATCCACATGCGGACGATTCCAAACACTACGGATACAGTAATCAGGAAAAGACCCATTTCCAAGGCGGCGGCAGACTGGATGTCCCGTGTCTTAACGAGATAGGCGCCGACTGGACCGAAAAGCGGCCCGACAATGAGAACCAACAGGAGGGCGAGAACGAGAAGGAACGAGCGGCTTTCCAGCTATTCGCCCTCCATCATGATGTTGACGCTGCCGACGCCGCAGGTGATCTTCAAATCGAGCTTCGGGCCCATTGAGGTTGTAAAGTCGGCGCTTGCGTATGCTCCGCCCTCGGTCGATTTGAAATTGCCGGGGATGTGCAGTCCGCCTATGCCCTGGCTGATCCTGATCCGCGTCGGAATGCCCGGCTTTACAACGATGGTGGATTCGCCGACGCCGAGCGAAATATTGGCGTCCATGTCCTGCGTCAGAGGTTCGCCGTTGAAGCCGAGGTGCACCCTGCCGGTTCCTCCCGACAGCCGGAGCGCGGCGGAGTTCGTGTTTAACAGTCCACTTACACGTATTTCTCCGGAGCCACATCGAAATTCCACTTTGTCGGCGCGCTGAGGGTTCGGTGCATCGAAGGTGACTTGCGTTTTTCCGCTGCCGCTCTCGATCAGCGCGCTCGTGAGCGGCAGACCGCCAAGAGCCAACTCTCCGCTTACGATCCCTTTGGCGACGTTCAATGAATACGGCCGCGCCGTACCCAATTTCAGGTTCCAGTCGTTCCTGCGATCCGCGACGATGGGCCCGAGCGGGAGATTGTGAAGTTGCCTCACGACGACCGTGCCGCCTTCGACGTTGATGGCGGGCGCCCATTCCTGAATATCGTAGGTCGCCGTGCCTTCAACAAGCTTTTCGTTCCCAACGGAAACGATCAACGTACCAATGCCGATTTCCAACCGGAGCTTGATCGGCTCAATCGTCGGGAAATCAGCGGATATCGCGTCCGTTCGCGGGTCAATCTGAGTGAAACTGAGGTTTGTCGAGACAACGCGAAGCAAGTTGTCGAGGGATCTGCCAATCTCTTCGAACACTGTAGTGCCTCCTTGCTACACGCTAGAGCCGAATATAATTGATGTGATGATTTCAGGATAGGTAGGACAAAGACGCATACGCAACAGAAAAGTTGGTTCTCACTAACCTCTTAATTGCAGGGTTCGAATTCTGTGGTTCTCGCTATCCCCGATGTAAAGCGTATTCCCCTGAATAAACACACCATGCGGCCGGGCGAATTTGCACATCAGGGGATCGCCGTCCGGGCCGTCGCCGCGTTGGCCGGTGCCGGCGATCGTCGTGATCGTTCCCTGCTTGAGATCGATTCTGCGGATGACGTGATTCTCGGTGTCCGCGATATAAAGCATGCCGTCCGAAAACGCCACGCCCTTCGGACCGTTGAGAGGGTTTCCCGGCGCTCCAAATTTCGCATTTAACGCCGGCCCGCCGTCGCCGGAATAACCCAGTTCGCCGGTGCCCGCAATCCGTTTCAGACGGCGGCGGGCCACATCGATGCTGAATACTTTGTTGCCTTCGCGCAGGATGAGATACATCGTGCCGTCGGGCGCGATCTCGATGGAGCGCGGGCCCGCGACAGGCGTGCCGTCGAGCGGCGCCTCATCCGGCGCGTTTCCGCGTTCTCCGGTGCCCGCGAATGTGCTGATCGTTCCGGCTTTCGGATCGATCCGCCGTACGCGGTTATTCATGATGTCGCAAATGTAGACATTGTCGGCGCGATCGAGCGCAATACTGTGAGGCTGCGCGAGCTGTGCCTGGTTTGCCGGTCCGCCATCGCCGCTGAATCCGCGCATCCCGGTGCCGGCCGCGGTCGAAATAACTTTCGACTTCATGTCGATGTACCGCACGACGTGGTTATCCCGTTCGGCCACGAAGATGTTGCCTTTACTGTCGAAGCGGACCTCATGAGGGGCATTCATCTGCGCCGCGGCCGCCGGCCCGCCGTCGCCGGAATATCCGGCCTTGCCCGTTCCCGCGATCACCGAAATCGCTTTGGTGCCGAAGTCATAACGCAAGACGCGGTGGCTGCCAAAATCGGCCCAATAAAGCCCACGGTCCGGACCGATGACCAGTCCGAATGGATTGTTCGCGGGATCATTGGCGCCCATTCCCAGAAGCGTGCTTATTCGAGGTTGAGGGCCCTGGGGCCGAAGAAACAGCAGAGCTGCAAACTGCAGAAATTCACGGCGCGTATTCATGCGGGTATTCTATATCTGCTATGGTTATGTGTGAATGGAGCAGATCTTACGGGCGATTTTGACGAGCCGGGTTTACGAAGTCGCGCGGGAAACATCACTCGACGCGGCGCCCCGGCTTTCGAAACGGGTCGGCAACAACGTCTGGCTGAAACGCGAGGACCAGCAGCCGGTATTCAGCTTCAAAATCCGCGGCGCCTATAACCGCATCGCGCGCCTCTCCCAGGCCGAGCGCGCCGTCGGCGTCATCACAGCGAGCGCCGGAAACCATGCGCAGGGCGTCGCGCTTTCGGCGAAGCATCTCGGGATCCGCGCCGTCATCGTGATGCCGAAAACGACGCCGGAGATCAAAATCGAGGCGGTTAAGGCCCTCGATGCCGAAGTGGTTCTGGCCGGCGATCACTACTCCGAAGCGCAGGTCCATTGCGACCGCCTGGCTGAAGAGACCGGCCTGACTTTCGTGCATCCATTCGACGATCCGTTTGTCATCGCGGGCCAGGGCACCGTCGCGGATGAGATCGTGCGCCAGCATCCCCGCGACCTTGCCGCGATCTTTGTGCCGATCGGTGGAGGAGGGCTGATCTCCGGCATCGGCGCTTATGTGAAGTCGGTGGTCCCCGAAGTGAAAGTGATTGGCGTGGAACCCGTGGATTCCGATGCGATGAGCCGCGCGCTCAGAGCAGGAAAACCCGTCAGCCTGGACAATCCGGGCTTGTTTGCGGATGGCGTGGCGGTACGCCAGGTGGGCAATCAGACTTTTTCGATCGTCAAGCAGACCGTCGACGAGATCGTCACCGTCAACAATGACGAAATCTGCGCCGCGATCAAAGACATTTTCGACGACACCCGAACGATCGTAGAGCCTGCGGGCGCTCTGGCCGTGGCAGGAATGAAATCATATAGCTCGCGCAAGCAAGTCCGCGGCAACGACTTTGTCGCACTGCTCAGCGGCGCGAACATGAATTTCGATCGTCTGCGGTTCGTCGCGGAGCGGGCCGAGTTGGGTGAATCGAGGGAAGCGCTCTTTGCGGTGACGATCCCCGAGAGACCAGGGTCGTTCCGTCAATTCTGCGCAGCGCTGGGACGGCGAGTCATCACAGAGTTCAACTACCGGCTGAACGATCGCCAGCGCGCCGATGTGTTTGTCGGTGTGAGCGTCGGCAGCCGCGACGATGCAACCCGGTTGAAGACGGAACTCGTCCAGCAGGGTTACGAGACGGCGGACCTCACCGACAATGAACTCGCCAAGCTGCACATCCGGTACATGGTCGGCGGCCATGCACTGGGCGTCAAACGAGAGCGGCTTTGCCGTTTCGAATTTCCGGAGCGTCCCGGCGCTCTGCTGCAATTTCTGGACACGATCGGCGGCAAATGGAACATCAGTCTGTTTCATTACCGCAATCATGGTTCGGACTTTGGCCGCGTTCTGGCCGCCCTCGAGGTGCCTCCCGATCAGGACGACGCGTTCGACCGGTTCCTTCGCGAGCTCGGCTACCGGTTCCAGATCGAGGACGCCAATGATGCCTACAGCCGATTCCTCGAGCCGACCGTCGAACGCTGAAGCCCGGATATGAGCATCCCTGCCTCGGAATATCAGGCTCTGCTTGAGGTCTCCGAATCCATCACCCTTCATAGCGATCTGCCGGCGCTGTTCCACGATCTGTTCCAGCGGCTGCCGCGACTGGTGAGCTTCGATTCGCTTTCGCTTATCCTTCACAATCCCGAACGCAATACCATGCGCGTTCATATCGTCGAGATGGAAGGGAGTGCCCGGGTCGACGTGGTGGAGCGGATGGTCGCAGATTCTCCCAGCGGCTTTGCCTGGGAGACCCAGCAGCCGCTCGTGGTGGCGGATACGGGACAGGACGAGCGCTTCCCCGAAGCCATGGCGAGCTTCCGTTCGGCTGGAATCAAGTCCTTCTGCATTTTGCCGCTGACGACGGCGCATCGCCGTCTCGGCAGTCTCGCTTTCGGAAATAAACGCCACGACGCCTACGGAAAAGCCGATCTCGAATTCTTCCGCCTGGTCGCGCGGCAGGTGGCTGTCGCCGTCGACAACGCGCTCAGCCAGTCGGAAACGCAGCGCTACCAGCAGGAGCTTGCCCAGGAACGAAACCGCCTCCGGCTATTACTTGAACTGAACAACAATGTGATTTCGAACCTCGAATTGCGGCCGCTGCTGAGGGCCATATCCAACGGCGTACGCGGCGTGAGGCATTGCGACTACACCAGCGTGACCATCCCGGAACCCGGCGGGCAGCAGGTGCGCGTGTATGCCCGGAACTTCTCGGAGGTGGAACGCTCGCAGCAGGAAATTGTGCTGCAGGCAAAAAACAGCCTCTCGGCCGAGGTCATGCAGACGGGCGAGCCGCTTCTTCTGGATCGCGCGGGACTGGCCAGATCGGAATCGCCGAACAATCAACTGCTCGAAATCGGACTTCGTTCGGTCTGCTTCCTGCCTCTGATCAGCTGCCGGCGGGTTGTCGGAACGCTCAATATAGGAAGCACACAGGACGATGCGTTCGACGAATCGGATCTGGATTTCCTGAAACAGGCAGCGGCGCAAATCGCGCTCGCAATCGACAATGCGTTGAGCTACTCGCAAGTCGACGAGGCACGCCAGCACCTCGCCGTAGAGCGGGTTTATCTCAATGAAGAAATCCAGTCGACGCATAATTTCGAAGAGATCATCGGCGAGAGCGCGCCGCTCAAGGCGGTTCTGGAGAACGTGAAGACTGTCGGACCGACGGATTCGACGGTGCTTGTGCTCGGTGAAACCGGAACCGGAAAAGAATTGATCGCGCGCGCGATTCACAGCATCAGTTCGCGCTCCGAACGCACCTTCGTCAAGGTCAACTGCGCCGCAATTCCGCTCGGCCTGCTGGAAAGCGAATTGTTCGGACATGAGAAGGGCGCATTTACGGGCGCCATCTCACAGAAGATCGGCCGCTTTGAGCTGGCGCACGAAGGGACGCTGTTTCTGGATGAGATCGGAGACATCCCTCTCGAACTTCAACCGAAATTGCTGCGCGTTCTTCAGGAGCAGGAGTTCGAACGCCTCGGCAGCACCAGGACAATCCGCATCCATGTCCGGCTGATTGCCGCCACCAGTCAGGATCTGCCGGCAATGGTTGCGAATCGCTCGTTCCGAAGCGATCTGTACTATCGCCTCAATGTTTTCCCCGTAACGCTGCCGCCGCTGCGCGAGCGGGCCGGGGACGTGGCGCTTCTGGTCCGCTATTTCGTGGACAAGTATGCGCGACAGATGAACAAGCCTATCGACACCATCTCGCCGGAAACTATGGAAGCGCTGACGCGCTATCACTGGCCGGGCAATGCGCGCGAACTCCAGAACTTCATCGAACGGGCCGTGATCCTCACGCGCGGTCGAACGCTCACGCCTCCGCTCGGAGAATTGAATCAGCGGATCGAAAGCTCAGGCGCACGACTGGGGACACTGGCGGAAGGCGAACGCGATCACATCCTCAGAGCGCTCGTCGAAGCGAATTGGGTGCTGGGAGGACCGGGCGGCGCCGCCGAACGGCTTGGCCTGAAGCGGACTACCTTGTTTTACAAGATGCGGAGGCTCGGGATTACGCGGCCGGGGGGGTAGTGTCCTACCTCACACGCCATGTTGAACCGTCATTTCTTAGACGCGACGTCTACCAATTGACGTCAATCGTTTAACCCTAAAACTTTAAACTGTAGATTGTTAAACATTTAACAATTGGCCTTTACATTGCCAAGTGGAGGCCAAATGTGGATTGTTCGAATTGCGCTGAGCCGGCCCTACACGTTCGTCGTGATGGCGCTGTTGTTGTTGATCATCGGACCGCTGGTCATTTCCCGCACCCCGAAGGACATTTTTCCGAACATTGATATCCCGGTCATTACGGCGATCTGGCAGTACAACGGATTAAACCCGGAAGAGATGACCAACCGCATCGTCTCGAACTACGAGCGCACGCTCACGACGGTGGTCAACGACATCGAACATATTGAGTCGCAAACGCTTAACGGGATTTCGATCGTAAAAGTGTTTTTCCATCCCGGAGCGCAGGTCGATCTGGCAATGGCTCAGATCACATCCGCCTCCCAGTCCGCAGTGCGTTCGGCTCCGCCGGGGGCGGCCCCGCCATTCATCATTGTTTATAACGCGTCCACCGTTCCCATTCTGCAGCTTTCGATGTCCGGAAAGAATATGTCCGAACAGCAGCTTTCGGATATCGGCCAGAACTTCTTACGTACCCAGCTGGCGACGATTCAAGGCGCGTCGCTGCCGAATCCTTATGGAGGCAGACAGCGTCAGATCCAGGTCGACCTGGATCTGCAGGCGATGCAGGAAAAAGGGCTGGATGCAACCGCGATCGTGAATGCACTGGGTGATCAGAATCTGGTGTTGCCGGCGGGTACGGCGAAGATCGGAAATTTCGAGTACGACGTGGACCTGAACAGCAGTCCGCGCACGGTGGAAGAATTGAACGACCTTCCGATCAAGACGATCGGCAATTCGACGATCTATCTTCGCGATGTCGGGCACGTCCGGGATGGTTTCCCGCCGCAGCGCAACATTGTTCGAGTGGATGGCCAGCGTTCCTCTCTGCTGACAGTGGTAAAAACAGGATCGGCATCGACACTCGACATCATCGAAGGAGTCAAACGCGAACTGGCGCGAGGAGCAAGCGCTCTGCCGGCCGGCCTCGAAATCCGGCCACTGGCCGATCAGTCGGTGTTTGTGCGGGCGGCGATTCAGGGTGTATTGCGGGAAGCCATCATTGCCGCGTGCCTGACCAGCATCATGATCCTGATATTTCTAGGCAGCTGGCGCAGCACTCTGATCATCGGGATATCGATTCCGCTGTCGATTTTGACGTCGATCATCGTTTTGAGCGCGCTCGGCCAGACGATCAACATCATGACGCTGGGCGGCCTGGCGCTGGCCGTCGGCATCCTGGTCGACGACGCGACGGTGGAAATCGAAAACATCGATCGAAATCTCGCGGAAGGTAAAGAAACCGTGGTCGCGATTCTGGACGGCGCGCGGCAGATCGCGGTGCCGGCGTTTGTTTCGACGCTCTCGATCTGTATCGTTTTCGTTCCGATGTTCTTCCTTACCGGCGTCGCCCGTTACCTGTTCGTGCCTCTCGCGGAAGCGGTCGTTTTCGCGATGATAGCTTCTTATCTTCTGTCGCGCACGCTGGTGCCGACAATGGCGAAGTACCTGTTGAAAGGGCATGCAGCGCACGGTCACGCGCCAAAACGAAGCCTCAATCCCTTTGTGCTGGTGCAGAACGCGTTTGAGAAAGTGTTTGAACGGCTTCGTAACGCCTATCGCAGCGCGCTCGAGAGCTGCATCGAACACCGCAACATCTTCGCTTTCTGTTTTATCATCGCGTGTTTTGCTTCGTTCGCGCTGCTTCCGTGGGTGGGGGAGGATTTCTTTCCGGCCGTAGACAGCGGCCAGCTTAAGCTGCATCTCCGGGCGCCGACCGGAACCCGAATCGAGGAAACGGCGGCGCTGTGCGACCGCGTTGACGAGGTTATTCGACGGGCGATTCCCGGACGAGAGCTCGGTTCCGTCATCGACAACATCGGGCTCCCGAACAGCGGTCTCAATCTTTCTTACAGCATTTCCGCGCCGATCGGCAGCGAAGACGCCGACATCCTTGTTTCACTGAACGAAAATCACCGGCCGACCGAGGAATACGTCCACGACCTGCGTGAGAAGTTGAACGATGCTTTTCCGGGTGTGATGTTTTATTTTTTGCCGGCCGACATCGTGAGCCAGATTCTGAATTTCGGCCTTCCGGCGCCGATCGATATCCAGGTCGTCGGAGCGAACGTCAATGCAAACCGTGAATTCGCCGCTCAGCTGCTGGCAAAAGTGCGGCAGGTTCCGGGGACTACGGATCTCCGGATCCAGCAGCCTTTCAATCATCCCAAGTTTCACGTGATCGTTGATCGCACGAAAGCCGGCCGCGGTGGATTTACCGAGCGTGATGTCGCCAGCAGTCTGCTGGTCTCGTTGAGCGGAAGCGGCCAGACCGTTCCAACCTATTGGCTGGATCCCCGGAACGGCGTGCAATATTCGATGGCGAGCCAGACTCCTCAATATCAACTGGATTCGTTGGAGAGTCTGAACAAGATTCCAGTCCTCGCCGCAAAAGGTCAGGGGCCCGCGGTCATTCTGGGAGACCTCGCGTCGATCAGCCGCGATGCCGGGATGGGTGTGGTTTCGCACTATAACGTCCAACCCGTCATCGACATCTACGGCTCCGTGCAGCGGCGTGATCTGGGGTCGGTTTCGCAGGAATTGATGCCGATCGTGGACGCCAGCCGCAAAGATCTTCCGCGTGGCTCACAGCTGGTCGTTCGCGGACAGATCGAAACCATGAAAAGCTCCTTTGCCGGCCTGCTTGGCGGATTGCTGCTGGCCATCGTGCTGGACTATTTCCTGATCGTCGTGAACTTCCAGTCGTGGCTGGACCCCTTCATCATCATCGCCGCATTGCCCGCAGCGCTGGCCGGCATCGTCTGGATGCTTTTCATGACGCACACGACACTGAGCGTGCCTGCCTTGACGGGCTCCATCATGTGCATGGGCGTTGCCACGGCGAACAGTATTCTGGTGGTCAGCTTCGCGAAGGATCGGATGGCCGCCGGTACCAGCGGAGTGGCCGCCGCGCTGGAAGCGGGTTTTACCCGATTCCGGCCGGTAATAATGACGGCTCTTGCGATGATCATTGGAATGGTACCGATGGCCCTTGGGCTCGGCGAAGGCGGCGAGCAGAACGCGCCTCTGGGCCGCGCCGTCATCGGAGGATTGATGTTCGCCACTGTCGCCACACTTTTCTTTGTGCCGGCAATCTTCAGCCTTTTTCATAAACGATCGACAGCCGTACTTGCGCCTGAGCAGGAAAGCAATCTGGAGTAAATCGAATGATACGGAACGCCCTCATCACCATCCTCGCGCTGACAGTTGTCGGCGGTGTCGTCTACTCCGGAATCGCGCCGCGATTGAGAGCCGACGACGAACTCCGGACGGAGACAACGAGGCTCGCGGCTCGAACCGTGACTGTGATTGAGCCGAAGCGCGGCACACTCACGCAGGAAATCACGTTGCCGGCGAACATTCAGCCCTATACGGATGCGCCCATCTACGCACGCACCGACGGTTATCTCAAACACTGGTATGCCGATATCGGAGCCCACGTCAAAGCCGGGCAGCTTCTGGCAGAAATCGATACGCCGGAAATCGATCATCAGGTCGCGCAGGCGAGGGCCGATTTTGCCACCGCTCAAACGAACATGCATCTCTCCGATATCACCTCCGCCCGTTTACAGGATCTGATCAAAACAGACGCCGTCTCGAAGCAGGAAGTGGACAATGCCGTCAGCGATTTCCAGGCAAAGAAATCGATGACTGAGTCGGCTCGGGCCGCCCTGAAACGGCTGGAAGAAACGCAATCCTTTGAGAAGATCTTCGCCCCGTTCGACGGCGTCATAACAGCACGCAGCACCGATATCGGGGCCCTCATCACGAGCGGAAGTTCCACAACGAAGGAACTCTTCCACATCACCGCGACCGATCGCATGCGCGTCTATGTGAACGTTCCGGAAGCCTATTCGCAGGCCGCCAAGCCCGGCCTCGTTGCCGACCTGACGCTGCAGGAATTTCCGGGAAGAAAGTTCAGGGCCGCATTCACGACGACATCGGAAGCGATTGATCCTGCTTCCCACACACTGCTGGTTCAGTTCGATGTGCCGAATCCTGCAGGTGAGTTGCTTCCCGGATCGTACGCGGAGATTCATTTGAAACTCGCATCATCGGCGTCGACTTTCATTCTGCCGATCAATGCGCTGCTTTTCCGGTCGGAAGGTATCCGAGTCGCTATTGTCAAGGATGGCAATCGGGCGGAACTTGCGCGGGTAACGCTCGGCCGGGACTTCGGGAACGAAGTCGAAGTCGTCGCCGGATTGAAAGGCGACGAAGTTCTGATCGTGAATCCGCCGGATTCACTGGTTTCCGGAGAGTCCGTTCGCATCATGCAATCGGACAAGGACAAATAATGAAGGTCTCGAGGTGTCTATGCTGAGAATCATCGTAGAACGCAACTCGAAGACAGCAACAATGAGGCTCGTGGGGAAGCTTGCGGGCCCGTGGCTCGAGGAACTCGATCGGACCTGGGCGGACATTCACAGCGGCGGCGCCGGAGATGGAGTTCTGCTGGATCTATCGGATGTGACGTTCGTTGCGCCGGAAGCACGGGAACGGCTGGAGTCTATGTATCGGCAGGGAGCGCGCTTTAAGACATCCAGCTGCTGCGGGAAAAGCATTGTCGAAGAAATCATGCGTTCCCAGGCTTGAGCAGAAGTAACCACAAGACCCGCGCAAGCCGTTCGGGGCTTATGTGGTTTTTGTGGTTACTTCTTCCTTCTTTTCTTCTTTTTTCTCTTCCTTCTTTTCTTCCTTCGCCTGCGGCTCCGCTTTGGCCGGCTCGTTCATCTCATTCATCGCACCTTTGAAGTCGCGGATGGCTTTGCCTAATCCGCTACCCAGTTCCGGCAGCTTTTTAGGCCCGAAAATCAGAAGCGCAATAACCCCGATGATAATCAGCTCGGGAAGCCCTAGTGAACCCATATGATCTCCTTCAGGAGACCTACACTATCACAGGTCACATGTTGTGTCGCGGCGGATGCTTGGGCCGTTCCAGACCTTGGAGCGGCAGGGGATCCGTCTCCGGCGGCGTTCGGGGAACGCCCCCCTGCTCTTCGGCATCGGTCTGGGCATAATAGTCCTTCATCGTACGCTCGAAATCGCTTCGTTCCGGGCTGTCCTCATCGATGGCCCGCATCATCCGGTCCGGCGTCTGGTCCGGAGCTTCGGTGCTGACCGGCTGGCTGGCGGCTTCAAGGATCCGTTCAGCAGCCTCATGCGGTGGAACAGGTTTATTTTTGAAAGCTTTACGTCTGCGAGGCATATTTCCTCCCTATAGCTTTCGACGTTTTACAAAACCGCAGGTATGATTTCTTTTCCGTAAATTTCGAGGGTTTTCTCTTCCTCGCCACACATCAAATAAATATTGAACTGAGTGACCCCGGCGGATTTCAGTTCCCGTAACTTCTGCACGTGCTCGGCAACCGAACCGACAATACAGAAGCGGTCGACGACCTCATCGGTTACGAACTCGGCATTGCTGCTGCCTACTTCCGCATGGTGCAGGTAGTTGTATCCTCTGCGATCCTGAACATACCCGGTCAGCTCGGGCGGTAACTCTTCCGGCTTATAGCGAGACACCAGATCAACGACGTGATTCGACACCAGAGCAGGAAACCAGCGCACGCGCTCCCGCGCGATTTTCTTGTCTGCGGAGACCCAGACGGCGGTTGCGCTCATCACCCGGATCTTTGAAAAATCGCGGCCCGCTTCCTGCGCTCCTTCTTTCACAAAGCCCAGGCACCACTTGATGAGATGGGGATCGGCAAACTGGAGAATGACGCCGTCGCCGACGCGGCCGGCGCAGCGCAGTGCTTTCGGTCCGTAACCCGCGACCCAGATTGGAGGCACGCCTTTGTCCGCCCAGGGCATCTGAATCGGATGGCCTTCGTACGTAATCTGTTTGCCGCTGTTCAGATCCCGGATGACCCGGACGGCCTCTTCGAGATTCTCGAGAGTTGTCGGCTTCTTTCCCATAACGCGCCGGGAACTATCGCCGCGGCCGATGCCGCAGTCCATCCGGCCGTTGGAGATCTGGTTGATGGTCGCCAGCAGGCTGGCCGTAACGGTTGGATCCCGGACGACAGGATTCGTGACGCAGGTTCCAAGCCTCATCCTGGCGGTATTGGCGGCCATCAACGTCAGCAGGGGATAGGGCTCCTGCCACAGAACGTGCGAATCGAAAATCCACCCGTAATTGAACCCTGCGCCTTCGGCCTGTTTTGCGAGGGCGATAATATGGTCCGGAGTCATGTCCGGCTTGAGCGTAAAAGCAAATTCGAACA
>DASXLG010000069.1 GCA_036496425.1 Terriglobia bacterium
TTCGTTCCGGGCGCGCTCGGCTCCGTCCTGAAGCACTTCATGAACATAATCCATGTTATTCGCCAATTCCGCACGTTTCTCACGCATTTGAGCGAAATAGTTCCAGTAGTGCTCGAAGAGCGTTTTCTTCAGGTCTCCGTAGCCAAGCCCCCCGGCACGGAGACGATCTTCGAAATCGACCGCGACTTCGGATGGCGCCACCAGCTTCAACAGCTGGATCGCCAGATTCTTATCCGCGTCGGGTTTCGGTTCCTGCGGAGTGCGGCTGTCCATCACAATGCTCATGACCTTTTTTCGCATCGCTTTTTCCTCGCCGAAGATCTCGATGGTATTTCCGTAGCTCTTGCTCATTTTCTGGCCGTCGGTTCCGGGCACAACGGCAACTTCAGGAAGAATTTGCGGCTCGGGGATGACGAATGTCTCTCCGTAAAGGTTATTGAACTTGATGGCGACGTCTCGCGTGACCTCGACGTGCTGCTTCTGGTCGCGGCCGACCGGAACGATGTTCGATTCGAATGCGAGAATGTCGGCAGCCATCAACACCGGATATGCAAATAACCCATGATTCACCTGATCCAGGTCATCGTCTGCGAGCCGCGCTTTTTTGTCCTTATAGCTATGGCAGCGCTCGAGCAGCCCCATCGGCGTGACCGTCGAGAGCAGCCACGCGAGCTCGGTGACTTCGGAAACGTCGGACTGCTTCCAGAACACGCACTTCTTCGGATCCAGGCCGCAGGCCATGAAGTCCAGCGCGACGTCCAGGGAATTCTTCCGCCGCTGCCCGGCGTCGAACAGCGAGGTCATCGAATGATAGTTCGCGATGAAGTAATAGGCTTCGCCTTCATCCTGAAGCTGAATGGCAGGCTTCATCATCCCGAAGTAATTTCCGATGTGAAGGCTGCCCGACGGCTGAATTCCACTGAGGATCCGCTTTTTTCCCATAATCAGGCGGAAAGGTACGACAGGACGAAGTTGATAACGGGGCTGTACATCATCGATGGGACACCTAAATACAGAAGCGCAATGAGCAGGACAAATCCGTAGCTTTGCATTTGATTGAACACGCCGGAGAAGGAGCGCGGCAGCAGGCCGGACAGCACTGCGGCGCCGTCGAGCGGCGCTACCGGGATCAGATTGAAAACGGCAAGGATCAGGTTGATCAGCATGCCGTAGAAAGCGAATGCCGTCATTGCAGCCAGAATCGTGTTCCCGTCGGCGGCCCGCCCGTAAATCAGCTGCGTCAGGATATCGGCAACCTCTCCGGACATGGCCTTCGCGGCGACCAGCCAGAGGAAAAACCACGTCGCCAGCAATAAATTGCTGATCGGACCGGCGGCAGCGACAAGCATATGGTCTCGAGCGGGATTCCGCAGGCGGCTCACATTGACGGGCACCGGCTTGGCCCAGCCGAAGATGCTGCCATGAAGCAGGAACATGCCCATGAGAGGGAAAAGGAAGGTTCCGAACGGATCGGCATGGACCAGCGGATTCAGCGACACGCGGCCCAGGTATCGCGCCGTCGGATCCCCCAGAGCGTCCGCGGTCCAGGCATGGGCAGACTCGTGGATGCTGAGCGATAAAAGCAATACAATGAACTGGATAATGAGGAAGAAAATCCCTGACTCCATCGTTTCGGATCATTAGGTTAGCACACCCGAAAGAGCCCGGGCCATGTGCTATAATCCGTCGATGTTGCACGTCGTCCTGCTGAGGCTCGCGCTGGGCCTGTATTCGGTCGGTCTGGCGCATTCCGTCCTCACGGCCCTCAATAGAAAACAAACTCTTTTCCGGCCGGCCTTGTATGCCGTCATGGGAGGGTTTGTGCTGCAGGTTTCGGCAATTGTGTTGCGCGCAGCGGAGGTGCATTACCTCCCTTTGACCCAGCGCTATGAAGCTTTTTCGTTTTTCGGCGCGCTGGCGACGTTAGGCTTTCTGATCGCTCATCTGAAGTATCGGATTGAGCCGCTGAGCGTCTTCGCGTTTCCGCTGATCTTCGTGATGACGTTCATCGCAAATCTGTTCTACGACCCGTCATCCGCGATCCCGCAGAGTTTGCGCAGTCATTGGATCTATATCCATATACCGATGGTCTTCCTGGGCTATGCGGCGCTCTTCATCGCCTTCACCGCCGCCATCATGTATTTGATCCAGGAGCGTGCGCTCAAGTCCAAGCATCCGGTTCGTTTTTATAATTGGCTTCCCTCGCTCGACATATGCGATGACCTCGCCTACCGCTCGCTTGCCATCGGCTTTCCGTTGATCACGCTGGGCATTATCACCGGAGCGCTCTGGGCGGAAGGCGCGGGCGTGGTCTGGGAACGGGATCCAAAGGTTTTGTTTTCGTTTCTCACGTGGTTCGTTTACCTGCTGCTGATTTTCTACCGTCTGATCGCCGGTTGGCGCGGGCGGAAAGCGGCTTATTTGTACATCGTGGGCTTCATCGGCGTTCTGGTCACATTCCTTGGCGTCGGCGGAATCCATTCATTCAACCAGTAATGCAACTCGCACTCGTAGGAGTCAGCCACAAGACCGCGCCCGTTGAAGTCCGGGAACGGCTCGCATTCAATAGCGAGACTCTTCGGGACGCGCTGACATCCCTTGTGCGCCGGCAGGATATCCACGAAGCGATCATTCTTTCGACCTGCAACCGGGTCGAAGTGATGGCGGAGAGCCCGGACGACCGGTTGATTCGTGAATTCCTCTGCGAGTTTCACCAGATCCCTCACGAATCGGTTTCCCAGCATCTTTACAGCTTCAGGAATGCAGACGCCATCCGGCATGTCTTCCGTGTCGCCGCAAGCCTCGATTCGATGATGGTCGGCGAACCCCAGATTCTGGGCCAGGTCAAGGAAGCATATCGAGTTGCGACCGATGCCGGCACGGTTGGAATGCATCTCAGCGCGCTGATGACTCGAGCATTTGCGGTCGCTAAGAAGGTTCGAAGCGAGACCGGTATTTCGCAATCTGCTGTGTCGGTGAGCTTCGCTGCGGTCGAGTTGGCACGGAAGATTTTCGGCGATCTGACCGGCAAGACCGTCATGATCATCGGCGCCAGCAAGATGGGTGAACTGGCGGCAAAGCATCTGAAGCGCAACGGTGTGTCCTCCGTGCTCGTCACGAACCGCACGTTCGAACGGGCGGTCGAACTGGCGAAGGTCTTCGAAGGCGCTGCCGTGCCATTCGAGCATTTCACGGATCATATGGCCGGCGCCGACATCGTGATCAGTTCGACGGGAGCGCCGCACTTCATCATCAGCAAGACTCTGGCGGAACAGGTCATCCACCGCCGCAAGAACAAGCCGATGTTTTTCATCGATATCGCCGTTCCCCGCGACATCGACCCGGGCGTCAACGAAATCGATAACGCGTTCCTCTACGACATCGACGATCTTCAGCAGGTGATCGATTCGAACCTCAAGGAACGCATGAAGGAAGCGTCCCGGGCTGAAGAGATCGTTGATTCCGAAGTACAGGCCTTCTGCCTGAAAATGCAGTCCCGCGAGGTCGTGCCGACGATTGTCCAAATGAGAGACAGCCTCGAACGGCTTCGCCGCGAAGAAATCGAGCGCAATCGCCGTCATCTGAAGGATCTCTCGCCCGAAGGCCAGGCCGCTGTGGATCAAATCACCAGGTCCCTGGTCAACAAGATCCTGCACACGCCAACCGAATACCTCAAGCAGATGGCTCAAGACCCGAGTGGGCCGGAAGTTGCGGATCTGATTCGCAAAATATTCAACGTCAAGACACCGGAATGAAGCTCGGGACCCGAGGCAGCCCGTTGGCTCTGTGGCAGGCGAACTGGACCAAGAGCGCCCTGGAGCAACGCTGGCCGGGCCTCTCCGTGGAACTGCTGGCAATAAAGACCACGGGCGACAAGATTCTCGATGTTCCGCTTGCGAAGATCGGCGGCAAGGGACTGTTCACCAAAGAACTCGATGAGGCGCTTCTGGATGGCCGCATCGATCTTGCAGTTCACAGCCTGAAAGATATTCCGTTCCAGCTTCCCGACGGCATCGATTTCGGCGCCATTCCGGAGCGCGAAGACCCCCGCGATGCATTTCTCTCGAACGGACCGAAACTGCAGGAACTTCCCCGCCAGGCCAGGATCGGGACCAGCAGTCTGCGCCGCCAGGTTCAGTTGCGATCTCGATTCCCTGATCTGGAGCTTGTCACACTTCGAGGCAATGTCGACACTCGCGTGCGAAAACTCGATGCGGGAGAGTTCGACGGAATCATTCTGGCGGCGGCCGGTCTAAAGCGGCTGGGGCATGCCGGGCGGATTACGCAATTTCTGGAAGATGACATCATGATTTCTGCCGTCGGCCAGGGCGCGCTCGGGATTGTCTGCCGCTCGGCGGATCGAGAAACAAGACGAATGCTTGAGGTTCTGGATCATAGCGAGACGCGAATTGCCGTGACGGCGGAGCGCGGCTTGCTTCGAGCACTCGGCGGAAGCTGTCAGGTTCCGATCGGCGGAAAAGCCCGGCTTGAAAAAGACAGACTTGTGATCCGAGGCCTGATCGCCAGCCTGGATGGGAAGCGGGTCATCAGCCACGAAATCAGCGGGTCAATCGCCGGACCTGCCGCCGGACCTGCCACCGACCCTGCCGCCCTTGGTATCCAGCTTGGTCAGGAACTGCTCGCGATGGGAGCCGGAGAAATCCTTGCCGAGATCGCCCAGTATGCCGCTGAGCGGTAAAACCGTCGTTATTACCCGCGCAGCGTCGCAGTCAGCCGAATTGCGCGCCAGTCTCGAAGCCCTGGGCGCGCGGGTGATCGAGTGTCCGACCATCCACCTCGTCCCTCCAACATCCTGGAAGCCTGTGGACGACGCGATCCGGAAACTGAATACCTACAACTGGCTGCTTTTTACGAGCGCGAATGCCGTCGAACAATTCATGGACCGGATGGGCGAGCGGCGGCCGTCGATTCCGATCGCCGTGGTCGGCTCGGCTACGGGCAAGAAGCTCGCCGGCTGGGGCCTGAAGCCTGAGCTCGTGCCCGAGGACTTCCGTGCCGAAGGGCTGCTGGAGGCGTTTCCTCAAAACCTCGTGGGAACGCGGATCCTCTTTCCCCGTGCAGAAGTCGCGCGCGAATTGTTGCCCGAAGAACTGCGGCGCCGCGGAGCCGTCGTTGATATTGTGACGGTTTATCGAACGGTTAAAGCAATGATGGGAAACATCGGCGATATCCTTGCTGCCGAACCCGTGGACTGCATCGTCTTTACGAGTCCATCCACGATTCCCGAAGACCTTCACATGCTCCCGACCGGCACCACCCTGGCGGTTATCGGCCCGGTCACGCGCGAAGCCGCCCAATTGATGGGATTGAAACCCGACATCGTCCCGGTAGAATCGACAGTGCCGGCTCTCGTGGAGGCGATCCAAACGTACTTCGGGAGAAACGTGTAGGGAACGGAACATGACTCGAGGCCTAGCCCAAACAGTCCTCGTGAGCGACCCCCTGCCGGCTCCGCCGGCTGGCTTGACTGTCCCCCTGATACAGGGGGACAGCCGTGCCGAAGGCACGGCAGGGGGTCGCTCACACACCGTGTGGAAATCAATGTTTTGTGCAAAGCGATGACTCAGAGCGACTACGACAAATGCGCGAGGCGAATCGCCGAGGCGCTCCAGCTTGAACCTGGCGAGAAAGTACTCATCAAACTCGACACCCGCGTCTTCACCGCACTGGTGCCGCCGCTGCAGACGGTGATCCGCGCATCCGCCGCCCACATTGCGGGTGTCATCCTGGCGGAAGACACCCGCAACAGCTCGGCGTCCGAACTGGAATCTCTACGTGCACTCTTCAACAATGCCGACGTCTTTATCTGGCTGCCGGAACTTCGCCAGGGCAACCGCCCTGCTCTTGCCCAGGCCCTGAATGAGTGGCTCGATGCGAAGCGCGGCCGCGCCGTTCACTTTCACTGGAACAGCGGTTCGTACCCGCTGGGTATCCACGAATTGCCCTCGCAGGACTTCATCGACGGCGTGTACCTTGCAGCGCTCGATGTCCCTCCCGAAGCGCTCGATCGACGGCAGCGGCAGGTCATGACCCTTCTTCAGTCCGGCCAGATTCGCGTAACCACTCCCGAAGGCACAGACATCCATTTTGAATGCGGCGAGCGGCCGTTCTGCAGCCAGATCGGCGACGCCACGCGGAAGCGGATGCAGACGGCCCGGACACGCATCGATCGTGATATCGAACTTCCCGGCGGCGTTCTTCGTGTCGCGCCGCTCGAAGACTCCGTCAATGGCTCCGTCTGTCTGCCGGTCTGGCGTCCGATCTTCACGGAAGGGCGCGATTTGACCTTGCGGTTCGCGCGCGGCCACCTGACGATCGAGGGCGTCAATGCCGACAAGCTGGACCAGGAACTCACTGCGGCAGGAGGCGATGCCCGGATATTCCGCGAATTCGCGCTAGGTTTCAATCCGGCGTTACAGATTCTTCCCGAGGCGCCATTCATTGCGTATTACGGCTACGGTTCGGGTATCGTCCGGCTCAGCCTGGGGGACAATGAAGAAATGGGCGGAGCCAACCGGGGCGGTGGCGTCTATTGGAATTTCATCCACAACTCCACCGTAACGGCGGGCGGCAAGACGATCGTTAAGGACGGGAGGCTGACAGAGCAAGCGGATATGTGAGCCAGCCGCCAACGGCTCCGTGGAAAATCGCCAAAGACGACAGCGCAAACCGTTGCCGACGAAAGCCCGGAGATAGATATGATGCCGGCTATCCGCAGGTGAGCTTGTATCGGACCCGGGGGACGGAAATGGTCGGCGCGGCAGAAAGGAATTGCGGGTCGCTCAGCATGGTCAGGACGCGGCGGGCGGTTGTTGCGTTGACGATCCGCTCACCACACTGTCCACAAACTGCGGCCGGAACGTTTTCGACCACAACGAGCTTTTCCTTGATCCAGAAATCCTGCTTGACCCGACGGTGATTCAGTGGCGCGCCGCAATTGTGACAGCTACCCATACTGTGACGACGTGTTCTTTTCACTGCACCCATTCTACAGCATATGTCGTGATAAGAAGGACGAGCCCCGTCTCCTTGATCCTGCAAACCACCGCAATCGCACGCCCATCAACCGAGGGGCCGATGATTTCATATCTGGGGCCGCGAATATCCTTCGTAAATCGCCGATGAATGCGGCCATTGGCGACGATCATTTCGATGTCCAGAAAGTCCAGATTGTCGTTCGCCATTTCTTCCAAAAAGTGCGGAATGGCAACCTCATATTCTCCCGCCAAGACCTTCTCCCGAATCGTTTGGATGATCCTCGAGCTTGAACCGCCCACAAGAGGAATAGCCGCGAAAGGCAGGAGATGGTCACATGAAAATGTATGCGATGGCCGGAAAATCGTAGCGATCACGGTCAACGGTCTGACGCCGTCAAACGCTACGTCTTTCAAGCCCAGGTGCTCGGTTTGCCGTAGCAACGGACAAAGGCCGTTAAGGATGGAAGGGTGACAGCGGAAGCGGATACATGAGCCAGCCGACAACGAACGCTACAGCCAGAAACGAAATAAAGACAAATACACCGTAACGAAACTGATCACGTGGCTCATTCTTGGTAATCAGGGCAAATACAGTCGAAACGATGAGCGAAAAAACGGTGAGGGCCGTGAAATGCGAGAGGATCACGGTTTCCGCCCCTGCGCGATGTCGAATGCGTCCAGAATAATCAGGTAGTTCAGCAGCCCGCAGACGGCGAGGTACTTTGTGCCGTAGTCGAAGCTGGGCAAGTTCATTGCGCCGGCCCCCCAGTCGAAGTGCTGGGCGATCCAGTAAGGAATTCCCGTTCCGATATTTGCGACAAACGACAGAAGGTCCAGGGGATCTTCGAATTGGAGATCGTAGAGTCTACCGTGCATCGCAAGTCCCAGGCCGAACATCAGAAGCACACAGAGGGCGAAAATGAGGCCGCGAATCCATCGTCCGACGAGAACGTGCGCCAGGCCCGGAACCAGCCAGCCACCGGAACAGATGGCAAGCGTCGTTGCCATTTTCATCGCTTTAGGTTCGGCCATCGTCTTTTTAGGAGCAGCTTCGAATTGCCCGTTTCCCTGGTCCATTTGCGGTCTATTCGGCGAGTTTCCATTCGAGGTCACTAAGTTCCAAGCCTACAATCTCAAAAATCTTGTGTCTACTGCTTTCGCCCGGAATCACGACCTTTCTCCAAAAAGAGCCGTGCCGATGCGCACCATCGTTGCGCCCTCTTCGATCGCGACCTCAAAATCGTGGCTCATGCCCATCGAAAGCTCGGGCAGGCGATAGCGCTCCGCCAATTGCCGAAGCTTGTGAAAGTACGGGCGAACCTCCTCAGGATTTTCCAGGAACGGCGGGATGGCCATGAGTCCGCGCAGTTGCAGGTGCTCGTATCGGCTGAACTCTTCGACAAAGCCCGGAAGGCTTGCCTCGTCCACCCCGGATTTGTTCGGCTCTTCGTGCAGCTTGACCTCGATTAAGACAGGAAAGGGCCTCGTGGCCGCCTGATTCAGCTTCGCCGCGAGTTCCGGCCGGTCGACGCATTGGGCCCAATCGAAATTCTCCACGACTTTCTTCGCTTTGTTGGTCTGGAGATGCCCGATGAAGTGCCAGGTGACATTCAAGTCGCGCAGCGCCTCGCGTTTTGGCAGCGCTTCCTGGAGGCGGTTTTCGCCGATATGGCGAATGCCGCAGCCGACGGCCTCACGAATATCCTCCACGGGTACGGTTTTGGTGACGGCAATAAGCTGAATTTCGGCAGGATCGCGGCCCGCTCGTTTAGCGGCTTGTTGGATTCTGCTGCGGATCCGGAGATAGTTTCCTCGAACGTCAGCCATGCCCGCGCCCCGGAAACGCGGGCCGAAGCCCGCGACTGCATGTTCATCGAACTTTTCGAGCCTTGGGCTTCGCGGGCTTGCTATCGCCCGCCACCACCGTCGCTTCTTCAAGCTCGGATGTCCGCCCGCCGCGGCCTTTTTTCGTTTCGCTCAGGCTTTGCTTCAGGATTTCCATCAAATCGATGACCTTCGCCGGGCCGGGGCCCTTCGGCGCCGCCGCCTGCGGCGCTACGCCGGCGACCTTCATCTGGATGACTTCCAGAACCTTGTCGTAGTAGTCGTCCTTATACTTCGAGGCATCGAACTTATCGGACATCGAATCGATCAGCATGTTCGCAAGATCGAATTCCTTTTTTGAAAGTTCCGCGGCTTTCGGCAGGTTCAACGACCCCGCGTCCACGATCTCATGCGCGAAGCGCATGGTTTGCAGCGTCATCATTTCCCCGACGCTTTTTACCGCCGCGAGGTGTTCGCGCGATTTCAACACCACCTTGGCGATTCCGACCTTCTTCGACTGCGCCAAGGCGTCGCGCATCAGCGCGTAAGCGCGTTCTCCACCCTTCTGGGGCTCCAGGTAATAAGGTTTGTCGAAGTACAGCGGGTCGATCTCGTTTTCGTGGACAAATTCCTGAATCTGGATGGTCTTCGTCAATTCGACGTCGGCGTGATCCAGATCCTCGTCCGTGATTTCGATGTAGCGGTCTTTTTCATATTCGTAACCCCGCGTAATCTCTTCCCACGGCACCTCCGCATTCTCGGTATCACAAAATCTTTTGTAGGACACCGGGCTCATATCCTTCTTATGGAGGTAGTGAAATGAAAGCTCGTTTTTGCGCGTGGCGCTGAACAACGAAATCGGGATGGAAACGAGTGCGAAGCTGATGTTGCCTTTCCAAATGGCTCTCATGGGCGGCCCTCTCCGTCTGTATCTCTCAAACGGGACAATAATCTCAATTGTAGCATCAACTTACAAGTAATCTCTGCAAACGAAATCTTGAGCCGCAGATGACGCGGATGACGCAGATGGGCGCGTCAAGTTTCTTCAAGTGCGCCCATCTGCGCCATCCGCGTCATCTGCGGCTCAATCGTTACGGAACTTTGATTGATCCTGCGGGCCTGATACGATAAAACTTTTCTCCGACTATGTGGATCGTTCGTCTTGCGCTTCGCCGGCCCTACACTTTCGTCGTCATGGCGGTTCTGATCGCCATTCTGGGCGGAATCTCGATCGCGACGATGCCGGTAGATATCTTTCCTTACATCGACATACCGGTAGTCGCAGTGGTGTGGCAGTACGGCGGATTGTCTCCGGAGGAGATGGAAAGCCGCATCGTTACGAACTTCGAACGGTCGCTGACCTCGAATGTCGTCGGTATCGAGCACATCGAATCCCAATCACATCAAAGCATTTCGGTCGTCCGGGTCTATTTTCAACCCAATGTTCAGGTCGACCTGGCCCTGGCGCAGATCGTCACGCAATGCCAGGTCGCGATCCGCAACATGCCGCCGGGGACGTTTCCGCCGCAGGTCCTGAAATATGATGCGGCCAGCGTACCCATTCTCCAGCTCGGCCTGAGCAGCAAGACGCTGAGCGAACAGGAAATCTTCGATCTCGGCAATAATTTCATCCGGACACCGTTGGCTACCGTACAGGGAGCGAATGTCTCGTATCCTTTCGGCGGGAAGAGCCCGCAGATCCTGGTCGATCTCAATCTGCAGGAGCTTTACGCGAAGCAGCTCTCACCGATCGATGTTTCGAATGCCCTGAGTCTTCAGAATCTGATCTTGCCCGCAGGAACCGCCAAGTTTTCGACCACGGAATATCCCATTCGATTGAACAGCAGCCCGTTAGCTGTCGCGGACTTCAACGAGCTGCCGATCAAAACCGTGAACGGCGCCACGATTTACATGAAAGACGTGGCGACGGTGCACAACGGGTTTTCTCCGCAACAGAACATCGTGCGCACGAATGGATCGCGCGGCGTGCTGCTGACCGTAACCCGCAACGGCAATGCCTCGACTCTCGCGATCGTCAACGCTGTGAAGAACGAGCTTCCGAAAGTCATGGCGACGATCACCCAGGACCTGCAGCTCTCCGTATTCGGCGATCAGTCTCTTTTCGTTCGCGCCGCGGTTGAGGGCGTCGTGCGTGAAACCTTGATTGCGGCATTGCTCACGGGGATGGTGATTCTTCTGTTCCTCGGCAGCTGGCGCAGCACGCTCATCGTCTGCATCTCGATTCCGCTCTCGATCCTGACCTCGATCTCCATCCTGAGCGTACTCGGACAGACGATCAATGTGATGACCCTGGGCGGGCTGGCTCTGGCCGTGGGCATCCTGGTCGATGACGCAACCGTTGAAATCGAAAATACGCACCGCAATCTCGCGATGAAGAAGCCGTTGGTGCGGGCGGTTCTTGATGGAGCGTCTCAGATCGCCATCCCGACTTTCGTCTCGACCTTGTCGATCTGCATTGTTTTCGTTCCGGTGCTCCTGCTGACCGGCACCGCGCGATTCCTTTTCACGCCGCTCGCGATGGCGGTGGTGTTTGCGATGCTTGCGTCTTACTTTTTATCGCGAACGCTGGTGCCCACCATGGTGCATTACCTGCTTCGAAGCGAAGTCGAGGTGTACCACAGCGGAGGGCACGGTGGGCAAGGCCTGATCTGGAACCTGCATCGCCGCATGAACGGATTGTTCGAACGCCTGCGCTATCGCTATCTCGGACTGCTCGATTTCGCACTGCGGAACCGAGGGCCGGTTCTTGCCGGATTCCTGGTGGTTTCGCTGGGTTCCCTTTTCCTGTTGAAACTGGTTGGACAGGATTTCTTTCCCGACGTGGACGCAGGCACGATCCGGATGCATGCGCGGACGTCGCCCGGCACTCGAATCGAAGAGACCGAGGTCCGCTTTGCCGACGTCGAGCAGGAGATTCGCAACATCCTGCCGCCGGGCGAGATCGACACGATTCTCGACAACATCGGGATCCCGAATGCCTGGGGCAGCATCGCGCAGGGCGACGTGCCCAACATCGCATCGACGGACGGAGAGTTCCTGGTTTCGCTCAACCGCGAAAATCATGGCTCCGTTCACGAATATGAAGTTCTGCTGCGCAAACGCCTCAACGAGAAGTTTCCCGGCATGGTCTTTTTCTTCGAGCCGGCCAACATCACGAACCAGATTCTGAATTTCGGTCTTCCCGCGCCGATCGATCTGCAGGTCGTGGGACGCGACATCGCCGGCAACTACAAACTGGCGCAGAAGCTGCGCCAGCGCATCGCCGCTCTTCCGGGCGCGGCGGATGTCCATATCCACCAGGTATTCGCGGAACCGCAACTCCAGCTGAATGTCGATCGAGTGAAGGCCGGCGAACTCGGTTTGACGCAACGCGACGTGAGCAGCAGCATGCTGATTTCGCTCAGCGGAAACGGCCAGGTCGCTCCGAGTTTCTGGCTCAACCCGGCGAACGGCGTCAGCTACGGCGTCGGCGTCCAGACCTCGCAATACCGGATCGATTCTCTCGACGAGCTGTTACGGACGCCGGTCACTGCAGCGTCAAGCGCAGTGACAACGACCACGCCGGGCTCGCTTGCCGGTTTGTCCACGGCGGGCGACGCATCCGTCGGCGCATCGCCCAACGGCGCATCACTCGCGTACGGCAATCCGGGCGCCATGACCAACAGCACACAGCTGCTATCCAACCTCGTCGATGTCAAACGGAGCTATGGCCCTGTGATCACCAACCACTACAATGTAGCGCCGGTGTTTGACGTGTATGCCAACGTCGACAGGACGGACCTTGGAAGCGTGGGTAAAGAAGTCGAGAAAATCGTGAATCAGGAGAAGGCCAATCTGCCGCGAGGAACCACGCTCATACTGCGCGGCGAATACGACACGATGAAGTCGTCGTTCTTCCGCCTCGGCCTCGGTCTTCTGTTTGCGGTGGTGCTGGTTTATCTGTTGATGACGGTCAATTTCCAATCATGGCTTGATCCGTTCATCATTCTGACGGCCTTGCCGGGAGCGCTTGCCGGAATCCTCTGGATGCTGTTCGTAACCGGAACGACACTCAGCGTACCCTCGCTGATGGGTTCCATCATGTGCATCGGCGTAGCGACCGCTAACAGCATTCTGCTGGTGACCTTCGCGAATGACGAGCGCGTCCATTTGCCCCTGGCCGCGGACGCGATGCTTTCCGCGGGAAACGCCCGCATTCGTCCCGTTCTTATGACGGCATCCGCCATGGTTTTAGGTATGCTTCCGATGGCGCTCAGCCTGGGCGAAGGGGCGGAACAGAACGCACCGCTCGGCCGCGCCGTTATCGGCGGACTGCTAGGGGCGACGCTGACCACGCTCTTCGTGGTTCCAATTATTTACTCCTACCTGCGCACGATACCGCCTGTGAACCAGGAACGGCGTCTCGAAGAAGAAGAGAGCAACGCGGCGTTAGAAGCGGAACTGTCAACGACATGAACCACAGCGAACACGACGGCGGCCGGCCCACCAACTTGTGGCGTCCTTCCGGCATCACCATTTCGGCTATTCTGCTGGGCTTCATCGTGCTCCTCGCCGTTGCCTTCGTTGCCGGATACGTGCCTCTCCAGCGGCGCGAAGCCACCGTCCGGGCCGAAGCCGACGAGCGGGAGAAGTCGCTTCCCCGCGTGACGGTGATGCGCGTCAGCCATGGCTCGGGCAAGAACGAGTTGACCTTGCCGGGCACCATGCAGGCGGTGATGGAAGCACCGCTACTCGCCCGTGCTGATGGCTACCTGAAGCGCCGGCTGGTCGATATCGGCGATCACGTCCGCGTCGGCCAGGTCCTGGCGGAAATCGACGCCCCCGAACTGGACCATCAGACGCGGCAAGCCGCTGCCGCCGTCGAACAGGCAAAGGCGGCGCTGGAACAGACACAGGCCAACCTCGAGCAAGGTAAGGCGAATCGTGAACTTGCCCGGATCACCGCCGAACGATGGAAGACTCTTTTAGGACGAGGCCTTGTCGCACGCCAGGACAGCGATCAATACCAGGCACAATTGGCCGCGCAGAACGCGAACGTTCAGGCGCTCGAAAAAGCAGTTGCCGCCCAGAACAGCAGCGTCGCTTCGGCGAACGCGAACCTGTCCAGGCTTCAGGAAGTCGAGAATTACAGCCTTGTGAAGGCTCCTTTCGACGGCATTATCACAGTGCGCAATGTGGACGTCGGCGCCCTCGTCACTGCCGGCACCACGCTGCTCTACCGCATCGCGCAGATCGAAAGACTGCGGACGTATGTGAATGTGCCGCAAGCCAGCGCCAACGCCATCCACGACGGGCAGCCGGCCGCGCTGACGGTTTCGAACTTTCCAGGCCGGATTTTTCACGGCATGGTAGCAAGGACCGCGAATGTACTCGATCCCGCCAGCCGTACGATGCTGGTCGAAGTCGATGTGCCGAATGGAGACCGGTCGCTATTCCCCGGTATGTATGCCAATGTCGACCTCAGCGGATCCCGTTCGAATCCGCCCCTGGTCCTGCCGGCCACCACCATCATTTTCCGCACCGACGGCGCGCAGGTTGCCGTCGTGCAAGACGGCACGGTACACCTCCAGAAGGTCACCGTCGGCAGAGACTACGGCGACCGCGTCGAAATTCTGCAGGGTCTGGCTGATGACGCGGACATCATCACAAACCCTGGGGACTCCGCCCGGGAAGGCGCCAAAATCATCCCCGTGAGCGCCGAGAGCTCGCCGAAATAAAAATCACCCTGGCTGGAAAGTCGTGAAAGGATCACGCGGGCCGGCGAGGCCGCAGAGCAGCAGAAACGACGGCCAAAGGTGCAGGTAGAGGCGCGGTAACGAGGAATCGAGGTGCCATTGCAGGTCCATCGGTGTGATGAGATACGTCGCTGTGTAGCCTGCTAACACGACGGTACAAATGAACACGCCTTGCAGCCAGCCCCTGTCGAGCAGGATCTTTCGATCAAGCCCTTGCAACGCGACATATATCAGAATAAGCAGAATAGGATTCACCAGCCAGTTTCCAAACGACCAGAAGGTATCGGATATCGTTGTCCACGTTATGACATAACGATGTGGAGTGAGAAGCCTCTGAAGCATCCCCGCATAATTACCGTCCACAATGTCGTTCGGCGGCGCAACTGCAACTTTGAACCATACGATCATGGCGAGAGGCAGCGCCATTCCCGCCGCGAAGGCGAAAAACCGCAGCGCGGTTTTCCGAGGCTCCCAGAAGACCGGTGCGAGCATCGCTAACGCCGCCGCAACGATGAACAGTAAACCTTCATTTTTCGTCCAACCGGCACACCCCGCCGCGAATCCGGCAAGAACGAGCAGTCCCGCGCTTTCCGGAGCGGCCTGAGATTCGAGGCATATCAACGCGATCGTGGCTAACACGTATAGCGACAGCGGAACATCCGCGGAACCCGACACCCCATAGGCCACATAGAAAGGTGTTCCCAATAACACGAGCGCAAACAAGACCGCGCGAGACGATTTGCGCAAGTGAATCAGCGTCGCCGTAAGAACCGCGATGGCGGCAAACGTGTACAGGATTCCCAGCGCTTCAGCGGCGTCCGGATCCTCGTCTTTCATGTATCGCCACAGACGTGCAGTGGTCGCTGGAACGAGGAGAGGATAATCCGCATGGTAGGTATTCAGAATGGTCTTCCGCCAGACGGGGCCGTCGCGAAAGAGATATCGAGCATGGCTGTTCCAGATCGCCGTGGCGTCCCAGTCTCCGTGAGGCGAACGCTCGATTCGACTCATGTCATATGAAAGCGCCATTCCGGCGGCGCACACCAGAAGCAGAAAGACCGCAGGCACGCGCCAAACGCCGATGGGTCTCCACATTAACGGTTCGAAGCGCCAGCGGCGGTAATAAATGCAAGCTACAGCCAGAACCAACAACAACCCCGATTCGACCAGGAACATCGGACGGCGAAAGGCAATGAAGATCAGAGAACACAAGCCAATGCCAACCGCCGGCGCAAATACCAGCGCAAGCAGACGAGGAAGATTGGACGGCCAGAGGAGGGAAACCATGCAGAGTCCCAACAGAACGGAAATGATGATGCCGACAGCAGCCATGATCATGGGGTTGGCCGCCTTTTCAGCAGGATCAGCCCGGTTTTCGATTCGTAAACCTTCGAGAAACCTTCAGGTATGTGTGCCGGCGCGTTGATGCGCGTGGCGTCTACAAGGACGTAGGGAGCTGAAGAGCTATTCTGTAGAAGGTTCCATGGAATCATCCCGTAACGCGCCTGGACCCAATTCCTGTCGTCGTCGAGCGTCTGCGGACGGCCATTTAGAATCCCTGCGGGCATATACCCGACGTCGCCGCGCCAGTACCCCGCCTTCATCAACTCGTCTCGAATGAATCTCAGCCGATCTTCCCAAACGACGACGTCATCCGCTTCGCGCGGCTTCACCCAGCGAAGCGTTTGATTCAGTTGCACCAGGTTGAGGAAAGACACGAATACGAGGAGGGCGGACACCAGAAGTCGAACACCCGCAATCATTGCCGCAGCACTCTATCACACACGATCGTGCCGGGATGACCATTAGGAAGAATTGGCTTTAAGCCGTACGTCGGACGATCAACTCGATCTCGAAACCGAAAAATCGTTTCGCCTTTCCGTCGGCTAAAAGCACGTCATAGCGGTACACGAAGTCACCTGTATGGCCGATGACTCCGCTGATCACTCCCTCCCGGCCTTTATCCGATCCCGGAGCTAGAACGAGAACGCCGTCACCGATCTTGAATCGCGGCGGCGTCGGAAAAGTCTCGAGTTTCATGTGCTGAAGAATCAGCAAAAAGCCTGCCATCCGTTCAGCCAGGCGTCGTCCTGCGGCGTGAAACTTTTCAGCGGTTTACGGAAGGTGAGAAGCGCGTTGCCGCTCCCCGGGAAGTCCGCCGGAGAAAAGCATGGAAGATTTCCTCAAACCGGAGCGGTCCAGAAGCAATTTGAGGCGCCTTGCAATAGTGAACTCTCCGTTCTCTTTTGCAATTCCGGCAAGTTCGCTCAGCGCGCCGCGGATTTTATTCGAGTAATCCGGATTCGCCGGCGAATTGCCAAGCAGATGGATGCAGGCGCGGATAACTGTGACGCATTCGTCGAACCGCGAGTTCCCTGCGGGTTCGGGGCGGCGCTCCGCCAGTTCTGCGAGCATGTCTTTCAGGACAGCAAACGAAAGAGTATCCATCTGGGCACCTCCGTTTCAGGCATCGTTACCATCTTGCCAGTCGAGACTTGCAAAGACTCTTCCGAAGCTGCGGGCTCGGTATCTGCCTGATTTGACGGAAGACCTTGTAATTTTTTCCAGAGATATCGCCGGCATGGATCACCGTTCCGTGGAAAATTTCCAGACTACCTCTCCACCGCAATTTACATGAGCGGCGCGAATGCAAGCGTCGTGCATCTCAGGAATGTCTTCGATCGTTGAGGGCTATATACTACCGCCGTGAAGATTCTCGCTATCCTGCTGGCGCTGTTCTATCAAGGACAGCCTGCCGGACCGCTTACCACTGTGCGCACAACGCTGCGGGGACTTGCGGCTCAGCTCGACGAGCATCGGCCGACGTTCGGCGCGACCGCCGATCTGACCGCGGCCAAACATCAGCTTCGAGACTGGATCGAATCGGAACTGGCCGGCCAGAATCCGCAGATCGATTCCGGCGCCTTTTCGCAGAAGCTGCGGGCCGCGCTGGGCGATGCCGATCTGCTTTGCAACGATTGCACCGTGAGTGTGAATTACCTCGGCTATGTGGATGATGTCCGCGTGATGCGCCGGGGCGATTTCCTGGTTGTCGTGACGGCTACCGGCATTTCCTGCGGTTATGACGAGTCGGCCTATGCCTATGCCTGGAGCGGACAGCAATGGCGGCGGGTATGGGAGCACGAACAGAACACATACACGGCCGAAGGCTATGTTCCGCAGCAGATCCAGGATATCCAGATCTCCTCAGTTGGTGCAGACGGCGAGCGCCTGCTCATGTTGCTCGGTTCGCAAACCCTCTGTGGCGGCGCGTTCAAAAATCTATACGCCCGTGCCTGGCAGATCGATTCGAACAATACCTTTAAAGCGGTGTTGAATTGGACCGGCTATGGCGATGACGGCTACCCACCGCTTACCGGGCGCGTTCTTCCGGATGATGTCCTGTTTGAATACACGGCGGGCGGCGCGATCAGCGGCGAAGTTCATACGGCAGTCCGGCACTTTAAAGTGGGGCAGGGCGCGGCGGCGCAGGTCGATCCAATCGCGGGCCGTCCTCACGACTTCGTGCTCGAGTGGCTGGCCGCTCCGTGGCAGGAAAGCCGGTTGCGTTCCGATTCGGTCTCGCTCGAAACCGCGTATACTCAGCTTCGCCGTCCCGACGCCGCCGGGGATTTTCCCGATTCGACACTCCGTTGCACGGGAGGCGAAGACCTTTGGCAGGTGGCAACCAACCTCTACGAACGGCCCAAGCGCTATTTTCGCGTCCGCCGGCAAAGCCCTTTGAAGTTCACGATGGTCAGCATCAGCGAGACTCCGTATCCCGACTGTACGGTCAAGGACGACCGGGGAGAAACGTACCCGGATCTGCTGAGTAACGGCTCCCGCTGATGACCCAGCCGCTTCGCGGCTGAATCAAAGCACCCGAGGCCTCACCGCTTTTGCCTATAATCCTCTGGTGGATCGTTTCATTGTCATTCATTACAACGAGCTCGGGCTGAAGGGCGGCAACCGCGACTATTTCGAAAATGCCCTGTGCGGCAATATCAACGCTGCCGTGCAGGATTGCGGCGTGGAACGCGCAAAGCGTATCTGGGGCCGGATACTGCTGCCGCTTCGCGCGGACGCCGACCTTCCGGAAATCAAGACCCGCCTCGGGCGTATCTTCGGAATCGCTTATTTCGCCGAGTCCTGGAGTTCTCCACACGCTGTGGAAAACATCGAGGAGAATGCCTGGGCCCTCATCCAGGGCCGGACGTTCAAGTCATTCAGAATAGACACCCGCAGGTCCGACAAGACTTTTCCACAGACGTCTGTGGAAATCAACCGGCGGGTCGGCGCCTTTGTGAAAGAGCGCTCGCAGGCGCGGGTCGATCTGGAGCACGCCGAACTGACCTGCTGGATCGAGATCGTGGAACAATTCGTCCTCGTTTATGTCGACCGGCTCCCCGGTCCCGGAGGGCTTCCGGTGGGAACCAGCGGCAAGGTTGTCGTGCTGCTGTCGGGCGGCATCGATTCCCCGGTTGCCGCGTGGAAGATGCTCAAGCGGGGATGTACTCCGATCTTCGTCCACTTCCATAGTTTTCCGTACACCAACGCCGAGTCCCAGGAGAAGGCGAAGCAGCTTGCCCGGCTGCTCTCGCACTATGCGATGCGCGCGAAGATTTACCTGGTGCCTTTCGCGGAAGTTCAGCGGCACATCATGGTTGATACGCCGCTGGAAACGCGCGTCATTCTCTACCGGCGATACATGATGCGCCTGGCCGAAAGGATTGCGCGGCGCGAGAAGGCGCGCGTGCTCGTCACCGGCGACAGCGTGGGACAGGTGGCATCCCAGACGATCGAAAACATCGATGTGATTTCGAGGGCCGTTCCGATGCCGATTCTCCGGCCGCTGATTGGCGATGATAAAATCGATATCATCGACATTGCCCGCCGGATCGGCACCTTTGATATTTCCATCCAACCCGATCAGGACTGCTGTTCCCTTTTTGTGCCGAAACATCCGGAGACGAAAGCGAATCTCATCAAGGTCGAGACCTCGGAAGCCCGGCTGCAGGTCGACGAAGCGATGAAGGCGGCATTAGAGGGCGCCGAGGTTTTGTTAGAATATCCGTCGTATGCAACACGGGAAGTTCGTCAGCTTTGAAGGCATCGAAGGCTGTGGCAAGACCACTCAAATCGCGCTTTTGTCCGAATATCTCAAGAAAAGGGACATTCCGCATACCATCACTCGCGAACCGGGGGGAACGGCGGTCGGCGAAGGCATCCGCAAGATTCTGCTGAATTCCGAAACGATCCATCTCACGGCGGCTTCGGAGCTCCTGCTCTTTTACGCATCGAGAAGCCAGAACATCCTGGAAAAGATCAAGCCCGCTCTGGACCGCGGCGAAATGGTCATCTGCGATCGTTACTACCATGCCTCGATGGCGTACCAGGGATACGGGCGCGGCATTCCGCTGGATTTCATCCACAAACTCACCGATCTGGTGTGTGCGCCGTACCGGCCGGACGTGACGTTTCTGCTGGATATCGAACCCGAGGTCGGCCTGGCGCGCGCCCGCTCGCGGAATCACACGCGGCCCGAAAACGAAGGACGCTTCGAGGCCGAGAATCTGGAGTTCTATAACCAGGTTCGCGACGGATATCTGGAATTGGCCTCACAGGACGAACGCATGCAGCTCATCTATGCCGACCGGCCGATCGAGGCTGTCCATCGGCATCTCCTCATGCTGCTCGGATTCGATTGATGATGACATTCGATACGTTTATCGGGAACCGCAAAATCGTCGAGCGTCTTCGCACCAAATTGCGGGAGGGACGCTTCCCTCACGCCTTGATCTTCTCCGGGCCCGAGGGTGTGGGCAAACACACCTGCGCGCTCATGATCGCAAAAACGTTGAATTGCCTGAATGCGCAGACCGGCGGCTTCTGCGGCGAATGCGCGGCGTGCCGCAAGATCGATGCAGGAACGCATCCGGATGTGATCCGCGTTTCAGTCGAAGACGAAGCGAGCCAGATCAAGATCGCGCAGATCCGCCAGATCCTCGGCACATTGGGCCTGCAGCCGCTCGAAGGGCGGAACAAAATCTTCATCGTCGATCCGGCCGATTTGCTGAATGCGGAAGCGGCCAACGCTCTGCTTAAAGGACTCGAAGAGCCGCCGGAGAACAGTTTTTTCATTCTCATCACTGTAAACGTCCACGAGCTTCTGCTGACCGTCCGTTCGCGCTGCCAGGTGTATCACTTCACACCGCTGACGCTCGACGATATCCGCCGGCACGGCGTCACGGACGAACTGACCGTCCGCTGGTCTCAGGGCAGTATCGGACGCGCCCGAAGCCTGGACGTGGCGGAATTGAAGAGCGAGCGAGCAGTTATTCTCGACTTTCTGGAAACCGTCGCCAATGCCAGGGAGGAACACTTCCAGGATCTTATGGGCGTCAGTGCCGAACTCGGACGCGCGAAACAGGAATTTGAAACCCGCACCGCCGTGATGGCCGTGCTGATTGCCGACCTCCTTTATATAAAGGAGGGTGCGCCCGGGCAGATCGTCAATGTCGATATCCGTGATCAGCTGGTCCAGCTTGCCGCACGTCAATCCACGGATCGGCTGTTGAAGATGGGCGAATTCCTGCGCTTCATCGAGTCCAGCATGAAGATCCACGTCAACCGGCAGATGCTAACAGACGTGCTGGCAATCAGCGGAAACGAAGCGGCTTCAGCCATGTGAGGGGACTTATTGGAAATTCGAAATTGG